>DATLIO010000466.1:0-4747 GCA_035539355.1 Luteolibacter sp. | reverse complement strand
ATCCGGGAGGACCGCTATTCGGAAGAGCGTGGATTGGTCGCCAAACCGAAGGCCGAAATGAGCTATCTGGGCGGCTGATCAGCGGGGCGGGAAAATTTTCCGGAAAAAATTCACGATGATGTCCTCGATCCGCGGGGCCGTTCGTCATGGTATTGAAGGGGCGGTTGAACGCCTGCACGACCATGAGCCACGAACTTTCCATCACCCGCCTCATCGACGCCCCACCTGAAAAGGTATTCCGCACCTGGATCGGCCGCCTGCCCGAGTGGTGGGCGCCGAAACCGTGGACCACGCAAGTCGACAAGCTCGATTTCCGCAGCGCCGGGGCTTTCGAAACGACGATGCGCGGACCCGAAGGCGAAGTCTACCCGGGCCGGGGTGTGTTCCTCGAAGTCGTGGAAAACGAGCGGATCGTCTTCACCGATGCCTACAGTGAAGGCTGGCAACCCTCGGCCACCGAGCCGTTTTTCACTGGAATCATCACTTTCGGGAACGAGGGTGGCAAAACGCGCTACACCGCCACGGTGAGACATTGGACAGAGGAGAATTGCCGGAAGCACGAAGAGATGGGATTTTATCCAGGCTGGAACCAGTGCATCGACCAGCTCTCCGAACTCGCAACCCAATCCTGACTTCATCCGCCATGATCAAAAAAATCCTGCTCGTTCTCCTGATCGCCGTCCTCGGGGTCATCGCGTTCATCGCTTCGCGACCTTCGGATTTCGAAGTGAAACGGAGCACGGAGATTCCCGCTGCTCCCGCCGTGGTTTTCAGCCAGGTCGCGGATCTGCGGAAATTCCAGGCGTGGTCGCCGTGGGCGAAAATGGATCCGGAAGCGAAGGTGACTTTCAACGGTTCCGGGAATGAAGTCGGTTCTTCCTTTTCGTGGGTTGGCAAACAGACGGGCGAGGGGACAATGACCATGAAGGAGATCATTCCGGACAGGAAAGTCGTCTATGCGCTCGATTTCCGGAAACCGTTCAAAGGCACGAACGCCGCCGTCTTCGATGTCGAGCCCTCGGGCACCGGTTCGAAGGTCACGTGGACGATGACCGGAAAGAACAACTTCATTTCAAAAGGCATCGGCCTGTTCATCGACATGGACCGGATGATCGGCGGTCAGTTCGAGAAAGGACTCGCCGACATGGGGAAGCTTGCCGGAAATCCACAATGACCGCCATGAACGATAACAACGAGATCATCAGTTCGCGCTTCATCGCCGCGCCGGTGGAGAAAGTGTTCGGAGCTTTTTCCGATTCCGGGAAACTTGAGAAATGGTGGGGGCCTGATGCTTTCACCAACACGGTCACCGAGTTCGATTTCAAGGTCGGCGGCATCTGGAAAATCACGATGCACGGGCCTGACGGGAAGGATTACCCGAACGTCAGCCGCTTCACCGACATCGTCGAAAACGGGCGCATCGTCTACGACCACATCGAGCCGGTCCACGCGTTCACCATGACGATGACGTTCGTCGAAAAGGACGGCGGCTGCCTGCTGACGTGGGTCATGCGGTTCGTCACACCCGGCGAGGCGGAACGTCTGGGCCATTTCATCTCCGCCGCCAACCAACAGAACTTCGGCCGCCTCGAAGCGGTCATCCAAAACCAACCTTGAATCACCATGAGCCGGCTCGTCTTCATCAACCTTCCCGTCGCGGATCCCAAGCGATCCATCGCCTTCTTCAAAGAACTGGGATTCGACCACAATCCCCAGTTCACCGATGAAACCGGTGCGTGCATCGTCATCAGCGACATCATCCACGTAATGGTCCTCTCCCACGAGAAATTCGGAACCTTCACGCCGAACGAAATCTCCGATGCGACGAAATTCACGGAAGTGATCACCGCCCTGTCCTGCGGGGACCGCGGGGAGGTGGACGATCTGGTGAAACGCGCCGTCGCCGCCGGAGGATCGACCTACAATGAGCCGGTCGATCTTGGGTTCATGTATCAGCACGGTTTCCAGGATCCGGACGGGCACATCTGGGAGCTCTTCCACATGGACATGTCATCCTTTCCCCAAAACTGAAACATCATGAAATACATTCCGCATATCATCGCATGGCTTCTCGGTCTCCTGTTCATCGCTGGGGCGTTGTTCTTTTTCTTTGGTCCTCCGCCTCAGGTGCCGCCGATGCCCGTGCCTGCACAAAAGTTCAATGAAGCGACCATGACGACGGGCTTCATGCATTACGTGAAGTTCTTCGAGTTGCTCGGAGGAATCCTTCTCGTGATTCCACGGCTCAGGAATTTCGGGCTTCTGATTCTCGGGCCGATCATCATCAACATCGTCGCGTTCCATACATTCCTCGCCGGCTTCGATGGTCCCTCCCTCCCGATGCTGTCGGTCATTTCATTGATGGCAGCCTACCTGCTCTGGGTGGGGCGCCGGCAATTCGCAGGACTACTCAACCAACCCAAAATCTGAAACCATGAGCCAATACGTCGACGGATTCGTCCTTCCGGTGCCGAAGGAGAACATTGAAACCTACCGCAAGATCGCCGAAGGCGCGGCCAACATCTGGATCGGCTACGGCGCGCTCGAATACCGCGAATGCGTGCTCGAGGATGCGAACGCCCACGACATGGTGTCGTTTCCCCAGCTCGCCGCCGCGAAGGACGACGAAACGGTCGTCTTCGCCTGGATCGTCTACAATTCCCACGAACACCGCGATGAGGTGAACGCGAAGGTCATGGCGGATCCCCGGATGAACGAGCTGATGGAGAACGGCTGTCCCTTCGATTGCAAACGCATGTCCTACGGCGGATTCAGAACCATCGTGAAAGCCTGACCATGAGCACGAAACCCCAATACCTGCTGCTGTTCCGCGGCACCAACTGGCACCGCGAGCTTTCCGCGAACGAGATCCAGGAAATCATGGGCCGCACCAACGCGTGGTTCGAAAGCCTCGCCCGCGAAGGCGTCTACAAGGCAGCCCAACCGCTGGAAGAAGAAGGCCGTCACGTCGCATTCAAAGGCGGATCGATCGCCGACGGCCCGTTCACGGAGTCGAAGGAATCGGTCGGCGGTTATCTGCTTATCGAAGCCGACGATCTTGAATCAGCCGTCGCGATCGCGAAAAAGAACCCGATGATCCCATACGGCCTGACCGTCGAGGTGCGTCCGGTCGCCGAGGCGTGTCCGGCGAACAAGCTGGTCAACGAACTCAAGGCTGCGATCGCGTGAGCCCGAAGGACGTCGATGTGCCGAAGGTGGCGGAGCGGCTTTTCCGGGATGAATCCGGAAAGCTGGTCTCGATGCTCACGAGCATCTTCGGCATTTCGCGTCTGCAACTCGCGGAGGATGTCGTGCAGGAGGCCATGGTCCGCGCGCTGCAGACGTGGCCGTACACCGGCGTCCCCGAAAACCCGTCCGCGTGGCTGATGCGCACGGCGAAGAACCGGGCGCTCGATGTCATCCGTCGCGAGAAATCATTCCATGAAAAGCAGCCAGAGATCATCGCGTCGCTCGAGCAATGGCCCGCCGAGGGCGAGGGAGAAACGTTCGATGACGAGATCAAGGATGACCGTCTCCGCCTGATCTTCACCTGTTGTCATCCGCTGGTGCCGCAGGACGCGCAGACGGCGCTCGCGTTGAAAACGCTCTGCGGATTCAGCCCGGGGGAAATCGCCAGCGCGTTCCTCACGACTGAAGTCGCGATCGCGAAACGGTTGACCCGCGCGCGGCAGAAGATCGCGGAGCTTGGGATCCCTTTCGAAATCCCCGCAGGCAATGAACTCGCGGAGCGGCTCGATGGCGTGATGCGCGTGATCTATCTCGTCTTCAACGAAGGCTACAAGGCGTCCACCGGAGAGAGCGTGGTCCGCGAAGATCTGTGTTATGAAGCGATCCGGCTGGCGAGTCACATCGCCGGACATCCTGCCGTCGCGGGGCCGAAGCTCCATGCGTTGCTCGCGCTGATGTTCCTCAACGCCGCACGGCTTGCGGCGCGGGAGGATCGGGATGGAAACATCCTCCGGCTCAAGGAACAGGATCGCTCGGTGTGGGATCGCTCGATGATCGGCCATGGTCTGCTTCATCTTTCCCAGGCTGCGGCGGGTGATGAGTTGAGCGAGTATCATCTGCAGGCCGGTATCGCCGCGTGCCATTGCACCGCGGAAAGCGATGAGGCCACCGACTGGCGGCGCATCCTCGGTTACTATGACCAATGGATGTCGCTTGCTCCGTCACCGGTCGTTGCGCTCAACCGAGCGGTGGCGGTCGCGCGGGTGAAAGGGCCGGATGAAGGGATGAAGTCGTTGGAAAAGATTCTGGAGAAAGGTGAGCTCGATTCCTACTACCTGCTCCACGCGGTGATGGGCGATCTCGAGGAGCGCCTCGATCATCCGAAAGTCGCGGAGCGGCATTTCGAGAAAGCGCTCCAGCTCACCGAAGTGAAAGCCGAGCAGGTGTTCCTCGCGAAGCGCCTGATGCATTGCCGGCGCTAATCAAAATGTAGGGGCGGTCTATGACCGCCCCTGATTGTCGTGAGGCCGATGGAAAGCCACGGGCGGTCATAGACCGCCCCTACATGGTTTTCAGCGCACCAGCACGAATGGAGAAACCACCACGGTCATGTAAGCCTCGGCGCCCTCGCGCTTTTCGAACGTGTCCTCGGTCGCGATTTCCAGAAGCTCTTCATCCAGCCATGCCTGCACGCGTCGTTTGTCGTCGCGGATGAAAGCGAGGCCGACGTCCCGCAGATCGAGCGCTTCGTGGACGGTCACGAGCACGCCGTTGCGCA
>DATLIO010000465.1:0-2935 GCA_035539355.1 Luteolibacter sp. | reverse complement strand
GTCACAACAAGTGGTCCAAGGTCAAACACATCAAAGCACGCGTCGACGCCATCAAAGGCAGGGTCTTCAGCAAGTGCGCCCATGAAATCGCCCTCGCCGCCAGAGCGGGAGGTGGCGATCCAGCTACCAACTCCCGTCTCCGCACCGCCATCGACAATGCCAAGGCAGTCTCCACGCCTCGTGAAAACATCGAACGCGCCATCAAAAAAGGCACGGGCGAACTCGGCGGCGATGCGATCCAGGAAATCACCTATGAAGGCTACGGCCCCGCCGGCGTCGCCTTCCTCATCGAGATGGCCACTGACAACCTCAACCGGGCCGCTCAGGACATCCGCACCATTTTCTCCAAAAACGGTGGCGCCGCCGCCTCCCCCGGCAGCGTTTCCTATCAGTTCGACCGCAAAGGCGAAATCAAGCTCGACGCCTCGTCGGTCGATGCCGACCGCATCATGGAAGCAGCCATCGAGGCCGGCGCCGATGACGTGCAAAGCGATGCCGACGAGCACGTCATTTACACCGCCGCCAACGAACTCGGCACCGTCGCCAACACGCTCCGTTCGACCGGCATCCAGCCCCTTTCCGAAAAACTCGTCTCCGTCCCGCAGAACCCGAGCGTCATTTCCGATGTCGCCGTCGCACGGCAGATCCTCAAACTCTACGACCAACTCGACGATTACGCGGACACGATCAACGTGTTCACCAATTTCGAAATCACCGATGAAGCGCTCGATCAACTCGCTTCCTGATTCCTTTCCGACCCTTTCCTGATGAGCAACGACACCAACGAGGAAACCTACGCAGAGCCCGTGAAAGCCGCCAAGAAAGCGGCCAAGAAAGCTCCCGCGAAAAAAGCAGCCAAGAAAGCCGCCGCGCGGAAATCCGCGAAGAAGGTTTCTGACAACCAGAGTGAGATCGCTCTTCTGATCGACGTTCCGGCCGCGCCGCCTGTCGCGAAGAAAACACCGGCCGCAAAAGAGGCTCCTGCCGAAACTCCTGCCGCCAAAGAACCGGCGGTGAAAGTTGCCCGCCCACGCAAGGTCGCCGCAAAAAAAGCCGTCGCTGCTCCTGTTGAGGAAGCCCGGCCCGCACCGGCTCCCCAACCGGCACCCGCACCCGAATCCACACCTTCCGCCGGCGAGAGCGATCAACCACGCCGGTTCGGCCGTGTTCCAGGCGGTGGTCCGACCACCCAACGCGAAGTTTCCGAAAGCTCCGCTCCTCCTGCGGCTGCCCCAGCGGTTTCCGAAGAAAGGGAACGTCCCCAACAGCCACAGCACGGTGGTGAGGGCAATGAAAGCCGCAGCAAACGCCGCCGTGAAAAACGCAAACGCCGCCGCGAACAGAACCGCAACGAGCGCGAGGGACAGGGCGGCGGAGGCGGCCAGCAAAATCAAAACCGCCACGAACGCCGTGACGGCCAGCAACGCAATGACCGCGACAACCGGCATCGCAACGATCGGAACGATCGCAACGACCGCGATCCCAACGAAGATCGTCATTCGAACCAACTCAGCGGCGAAAAAATCGAAATCGACGGCATGCTGGAACTCGCTCCGAAAGGATTCGGTTTCCTCCGTGTTCCGAAGAAGAATTTCGAACAGGCCCGCGACGACGTCTTTGTCACGCCGGAGATCATCCGCAAGAACCACCTCCGTCTCGGCCAATGGATCCACGGTCTCTATCAGCAAGGTCCGCGCGGTCCTCAGCTCGTCGAGATCACCACGATCAACGGCATGCCCGTCGACGAAGCGTCGAAGCTCCCGCATTTCGATGAACTGAAAGCCGTCAATCCCAGCAAACGGATCAGTTTCGAAACCACACCCGAGCGTTTCACCACGCGGGTCGTGGACATCATGGCGCCCGTCGGCCGTGGTCAGCGCGGACTCATCGTTTCCCCACCCCGCTCCGGAAAAACCACGCTGCTGCTCCACATGGCGGAAGCGATCCGGACGAAATACGAGGAGAACATGCATCTCATGGTGCTGCTCATCGACGAGCGGCCGGAAGAAGTCACCGAGTTCCGCCGCGCGCTTCCCGGCGCGGAGATCTACGCGAGCTCGAACGATGAAAACGCCCGCAGCCACTGCCGCATCGCCGAACTTGCGATCGAACGTGCGAAGCGTCTCGTCGAGGCCGGCAAGGACGTGTTCCTCCTGATGGACTCCATCACCCGTCTCGCCCGCGCCTACAACGGCAACATGAACAACCGTGGCCGCGGAACCGGTTCGGGCGGCATCACGATCGGCGCCCTCGAAGTGCCGCGCCGTTTGTTCGCAGCCGCACGGAACACCCGTGGCGGTGGCTCCCTGACCATCCTCGCCACCGCGCTGATCCAGACGAACTCGCGCGCCGATGAAGCGATCTTCATGGAATTCAAAGGCACCGGCAACATGGAGCTCGTCCTCGATCGCAAGATCGCGGAGAACTACATCTACCCGGCGGTCGACATCTTCAAATCCGGCACCCGCCGCGAGGAGCTGCTTCTTCCCGAGCACATGCTCCACAAGATCCACCTCATCCGCCGCGGTCTTTCCGGCCACCGTCCGGTCGAGGCGATGGAACGCCTGCTCTACTTCCTGAAGAAATTCCCGAACAACCCGCAGATGCTCCTCGAGATCAAGGGTTGATCCGATGATGGAAAAGGAACCGGAAACGATCGAGGTCGAAGTCGTCGAGATCGACGGCATCGCCCCTGTTCCCGTTTCACATTCCGAGCCGGAAGAAGATCCGCGCCAGCAGGGCTGGAACGATTGGCAGAACTGGCAGGGCAAGGTCCGTCAGCTCGACATGCGCTGGTGGCCGCTCTGGGTCCTGCTCGGGATCGTCGTTCTTTTCCTGATCCTCACCGTCGGCATCGTCCTCGGTGTGATCTACGGGATTTATCGTATCATCCGCGGGATCCTTTCCTTCTTAACCGGTAGGGCGTTATTGCCCA
>DATLIO010000464.1:0-4266 GCA_035539355.1 Luteolibacter sp. | reverse complement strand
TGAGACGGGACGGCCGGCGAACGCGGGTGAAACGAGGATCAGATCGATCGAACTGCCGGATTGGAAAGTCGCGTTCGATCCGTTCACCTGGCGGAGATCGAGTTTCGTCGGGACGGTCGGTGAGAAGTAAGTCGCGGGGCTGGTGGAATAGGAGACCGGATAAGTGACATCGGTTCCGAGGACATAGGATCCGGGAAGGTCGGCGGGGGCTTCGGTGAACGTGCGGTTGGTGGAGGAAAGGTTGAAATCGCCGAGGATGACGAAGTTGTCATCGGCGGAAATGCTGTTGGTGACCAGATGCTCGTTGAGGCGCCGCATTTCGATGGCGCGGCGGAACCGGTCGGTGGTGGTCGTTCCGGATTTCAGATGGCCGGTGATGACAAGCGGGTCGTTGTTGGTTCCGGGAACATTCACCCTGACCGCGGGAAAGCGGCGGGCGATTTCGTTCGCGGGTGAGGGGGAACCGATCGAAGTGGTGCTCGTGAAGGGATATTTCGAAAGGATGATCGCGCGGAACGTGAAATCGAGAGAGGTCCGCGGTGGGGTGTAGATGTAAGGATAGCCCAGCGCCGCCGCGAGGACTTCAACGTCTTCCAAGGTCGAGCCGGATTCCTCGTCGATGTCGGCGTTATGGATTTCCTGAAGCGCGACGATGTCCGCGTTGATGCGGGCGAGAACGCTTTTGGTCGCTTCATAGCCGGGGGTTCCGGGATCGCCGAGGCCATACACGGGCCCACTGCTCACGTAGAGCGCGCCGACGTTGAACGAGGCCACGCGGATCTCGACGCCCGCGGCGGAGAGGGAGAGGAGGAGGAATGCGGCGAGGGTTTTCACCATGGGCGGCACCGTATGAGCAGGAACGGTGCCGCTTCGGGAAAGCCCGTCAATCGCCGGTGATCGACGGAGGGGCCAGATAAATCAGGGTGCCGATTTTCGCGGGAGGGTAAACGCGGAGGCAGGCGATGGTTCCCTTGCTGACTTCGATCGAGCCGCCGCGTGCCCCGAGCAACCATTGGATGAGCTCGGACAAGTCAGGCTCGTGGCCGACGATCGCGATCCGGTTGAATTCGCGGAACCCCACCAGTTCGTTGAGCGCCGTTTCCGGAGACATGCCGCAGGCCAGCCAGTTCACCACGATGGGCGCGACGATCCCTGCGGCTGAACAGAATTCCTCGGCGGTCTGCCGGGCGCGGTTCAGCGGGCTGCAAAGCACGATTTCCGGAAGCAAGCCGCCGGATTGGAGGGTCGAGGCCGCATCGCGCGATTGGCGGCGGCCTTTCTCCACGAGATTCCGGCCGTAGTCCCCGTCAGGGCTTGAGTCTTCGGCTTTTCCGTGACGGAGGATTACGAGTTCCATGAAAGGGGACTTTAAATCTGAAATCCGGAATTTCCAAACCGGGAGTCAGTCTGACGGGTTTTTTCCGGATCACATCGTCATGCCACCATCAACCGCGATCACCTGGCCGGTGATGTAGCGTGCGGCGGGGCTGGCGATGAATGCGACCGTTTCCGCGATGTCCTTGGTGTTGCCGAAAGAGGCGAGGGGAATCTTGCCGATGACCGCTTCCTTGACGGCTTCCGGCAGCTCGTCGGTCATGTCCGTGGTGATGAAGCCGGGGGCGATGGCATTGCAGGTGATCTGACGGCCGGCCAGTTCGCGGGCGATGGCTTTGGTGAAACCGATGAGACCGGCCTTCGATGCGGAGTAGTTGGTCTGGCCGGCATTGCCGATGAGACCGATGACCGAGGCGATGTTGATGATCCGCGGATCTTCGGCTTTCATCAGCACCCGCATGAAGCCTTTCACGGTGTTGAAGGCGCCCTTGAGATTGGTGTCGAGCACGGTGTCCCAGTCCTCCTCCTTCATGCGCATGAGGAGGCCGTCACGGGTGACGCCGGCGTTGTTGACGAGAATGTTCACGGTGCCGAAGTCCTCGGTGATCTTTTTCGCCAGTTCCTGGACGGCGGTGTGGTCAGCGACATCGACCGCATAGGCTTTCGCGGCGCCGGGAAACTCCGCGTTGATTTCCTCGGCCGCTTTGCCGCAGCTCGATTCGCTTCTGCTGACCACCGCGACCTTCGCTCCCTCCGCAGCGAGCGCGCGGGCGATTTCCTGGCCGATTCCACGGCCTCCTCCAGTGACAACGGCGACTTTATTGGCAAAGCGTGACATGAGCGGAGGGTGGGATCGCCATGCCGTGGGTGTCAATTCACGGGTGTTTCCCGCGAGAACGGATGTTCCGGCGCGCTACGCCTTGGAATTCTGCGAGATCCAGACGGGATCGGAATCCCCATGAAAAATAAATGTCTTAAAAATGAGTGGATCGACTGCATTTTTCTTGAATGTGCATTTTAAATTATTTAATGATGCGTGGTGATGCTGCGAATTTAATGGTGTTTGTTTAAAGCCGTAATTGAATCGTTCGATCCGAGTTGAAGGCCTCCATCAGAATCCGGGCATTTGGTTCCACCCTCCCCAATCCCATGAACGAGAACCCTCACAAAGCCGCCGCCGTTTCGCTCACGAAGAGAACTCCCTGCAAAGTCCGGGAATTTCCGGCATGCTCGCTTCCGAGTGTCGTTTCGGAAATGAACGCCTGGAAAAATCATGGGACGAAGTTCCTCACCCAGCTCAGGCGGTATCAGAAAATGAACCCGATGGCCTGCGGGCAGGACATGGATCTGTGAGACCCGCGGCGGCTTTGAAGGGAAGCAGATGGACAATGTCGTGGCCCGGACCTAGCGTTCCGGAGGATGAAAGCATATCTTGATCTGATGCGGGACGTTCTCGTGAACGGCGAGCATCGCGCGGACCGGACGGGCACGGGGACGATTTCGGTGTTCGGCCGCCAGACGCGTTACGATCTTCGCGAGGGGTTCCCCTGTGTGACGACGAAGAAACTGCATCTCCGCTCGATCATCCACGAGTTGCTATGGTTCCTCAAAGGAGAGACGAACACCCGTTATCTCACGGAAAACGGGGTGACGATCTGGGACGAATGGGCCGATGAAAACGGTGATCTCGGGCCTGTTTACGGCAAGCAGTGGCGGGCCTGGCCTGCGGCCGACGGCCGGACGGTGGACCAGATCCGTCTTTTGGTGGACGGCCTCAAAGGGAATCCGCATTCACGGCGGCACATCGTTTCGGCGTGGAATGTCGGCGAACTGAACCGGATGGCTCTGCCTCCCTGCCATCTGCTTTTCCAATTCTACGTCCACGAGCCTTCGGAGAAAGGCGGGCGGATGGGCTTGTCCTGCCAGCTTTACCAGCGCAGCGCGGATCTGTTCCTGGGAGTGCCTTTCAACATCGCTTCGTATGCGCTGCTGTTGGAGATGATCGCCCACGTCTGCGATTTCGAGCCGCGGGATTTCGTTCACACTTTCGGCGACGTCCACGTTTACCAGAACCATCTGGAGCAGGCGCAACTCCAGCTTTCCCGTGAACCGCGGAAGCTGCCGAAACTCTGGCTGAATCCGGAAGTCGACACGCTGGATGGGTTCACCTTCGATGACATCCGGCTTGAAAACTATGATCCGCATCCGGCGATCAAAGCGCCGGTGGCTGTCTGACCGGCCATGTTCCGTTATGAAAAACGCCGCCAGAAGCCGATCCCGGTCCGGGATTTCGCGATGCGGCTGCTGAAGACGCTCGGGGTGATCCTGTTGTTTGTCGGCATATCGTTGGCGGGGGGAATGGTGGGATATCACCTCCTTGAGGGCATGTCCTGGGTGGATTCGTTTTTGAATGCCTCGATGATCCTCGGCGGCATGGGACCGGTGGATCCGATGAAAACGGAGGCGGGGAAAATTTTCGCGGGAGCCTATGCCTTGTATTCGGGGCTGGCTTTCCTGGTGATGGCGGGGCTGCTTTTCGGTCCGATCGCCCATCGGGTCCTGCATCGTTTCCACTACGAAGAGGACGGGAATTCATGAGCATCCATTTGACGGCGATCGTGGCGATGACCCCGGAGCGGGTGATCGGGAGGGACGGGGGCTTGCCGTGGCATCTGCCGGAAGACCTCAAATTTTTCAAACGCACGACATCCGGGCATCCCATCGTGATGGGAAGAAAGACGTTCGATTCGATCGGAAAGCCGCTGCCCAAGCGCAGGAACATCGTGATCACGAGGGATCGCGGTTGGTCGGCGGACGGGGTGGAGGTGATCCATTCACCCGAAGAGCTGAAAGCGTTGCCCGGATTGGAGGGGCAGGTCTTCGTGATTGGCGGCGCGGAAATCTACGGTGCGTTCGCGGGGTTGCTGGATG
>DATLIO010000463.1:0-3589 GCA_035539355.1 Luteolibacter sp. | reverse complement strand
GTGCATCAATACACCCATGCGAACGGAGTCTCGATGGCCGACGACATGTCTTTCGAGATGCGGGTGAGAGGGCTTTCGCTCGTGCCGGGAAATCCGATCCCCACCGGTGGCGCTGGGGCGCATGTGGTGAAAGCGCGGGTGAGGAATGGATCGGAGTGGAGTCCGTTGCTGGAGACCTCGATCACGGTGAATGTGAATGCGGCGGCCACCGCGAACCTGGCGGTGACGGAACTGATGTATCATCCGGCGGATGCGACAGGGGGAGAGGGTGCTTTCACTGACAACGATTTCGAGTTCATCGAGCTGACGAACATCTCAAGCGGAACGATTGATCTGGCGGGTGTGACGTTGGCGGATGCGGTGACGTTTGCATTCGATGCCGCTCCGCCCGCCGCGAAAATCCTTCCGCCGGGAGCCAGGGTGGTCGTCGTGGCGAATCCGGCGGCGTTCGCAGCGAGGTATCCGGGATCGACCGCGGTGATCGCAGGGGCCTATTCCGGAAATCTCAGCAACTCCGGGGAGCAGGTCAGCGTGCTGGATGGAACGGGCGCGGTGATCCGGCGGTTCACCTACACCGACGACGAGCCATGGCCGGTGGATGCGGATGGCAGCGGGGCGGGCATGGTGCTCAATGCGGCTGCGGATCTGGACCACACCGTGCCGTTCAATTGGCATGCGAGTGCGGCGTTGAACGGATCACCGGGCATGCCGGATCACGTGGCGGCTCCGGCGGATCCCAATGGTGATCCGGATGGCAACGGGCTGACGAATTTCCATGAGTTCGCCATGGGTGGGACGACTCCGCCCGGTTTCGTCATGGAGCCGGTGGCCGAGCAGGCGGGGGCGGTGCACGCGGTTTTCCGGTTCCGGAGAAATCTGGCGGCGGGTGGACTGGCCTTCGAGCCGCAGGCTTGCGACGATCTCGTGGCATGGGATCCGGCGAAGCTGGTGTATGTGAAAACCCAGCGACAGGCGGATGGAACGGCGGTGGTGACGTATCGGAGCGCGCTGCCGGCGGACCAGTTGCCGGGGCGGTTCTTCGCGAGGCTGAGGGTCCGGTGAAACGACCTGCGCTTAGGCTTTACTCGGGGCGGGATGCCGGTTGAATGGCGGTGCTTTGTTTCCTCCACTCGATCACTGGCTCTGGTATATCCCTGCGATCTGCATCGGCGCTTGCGTCGGTTCTTTCCTGAACGTCGTCATCTACCGGGTGCCGCTCGGGCTTTCGGTGAACGAGCCGAAGCGTTCGTTCTGCCCGAAGTGCAAGAATGCGATCCCGATGCGGAGGAACATCCCGTTGCTGAGCTGGCTGCTGCTGAGAGGAAAATGCGCGGACTGCAAGGCACCGATCGCGTTCCGCTACTTCGCGGTCGAGTTCCTGACGATGGTTCTTTTCGCGGCGGTGTGGTGGATGTTTCCGCCGATCGTCGCGCTGCCGTTGTGGGCGTTCATGGCGCTGGTGGTTTCGATCACGTTCATCGATGCGGAGCATCTGATCATCCCGACGGGGCTGACATGGGGTGGAACGGCGGCGGGTCTGATCGGCTGCGTGCTGTGGCCGCAACTGCCGGTGATGGCGGGTTTCGCAGGGGATTGGAAAAGCGGGTTGCTCCAGGGCGGGATCGGTTGGGTGGCTGGGTTTTTCGGCCTGTGGGCGGTGGTGGAACTCGGCAAAATGGCTTTCGGAAAGAAGGCGATGAAGTTCGAGAGGCCGGTGGAATGGATGATCAAGGAGCCGGTCGGCGATCAGGATCCGATGCTGTTCATCATCGATGGTGAAGAGATCGCGTGGTGGGATATTTTCTCGCGGAAGACGGACCGGTTGATCGTGGAAACCACTGATATCCGCATCAACCACGAGCCGGTGGGTTACGGCACCCTCATCATCCGCGAAATGGAGATCGAACTGCCGGACGGCTCGGTCAAGCGCCTGGAAGATGTGAAGGCGGTGGATGGTCTCGGGATTTCCGCGGTGATCCCCCGGGAGGCGATGGGCATGGGCGACGTGCATTTGCTCGGCATGATCGGTGCTTTCTTCGGATGGACGGGCGTGTTGTTCTCGTTGTTCGGGGCGTCGTTGTTCGCCATCGCCGCCGCGCTCATCGGGCGGATCGGTTTCGGGAGGCAGCTTCCTTTCGGTCCTTTCCTGGTGATGGGTTCGCTGGCGTGGATGTTCGGCGGATGGAAACTCTGGCAGATGTATGTCGGATTCATCGGGTTGAAATGAACTGGGAATCCGACAAGCAGATGGCGCGGGGGATCCTGCGCGACCGGAACCAGCGCCGGAAGATCATGGCGCGGTTGCTGGCGGTTTCCCTGGCGCTGATGGCTTGCGGATTGTGGTTGATCGACGGCTGGCTCGCAGCGGGCATCTGGCGGTTCCTGCTCTGGTGGGGGGCGTGCGCTTTCTTCACCTGCATGACGATGGCGATGGCGGCATACGACATGCTGGCCGTCATCCGTGAGGAACGGAAAAAGTGAGATTGAAGATCGGCGGAAGCCGGCGAGAATGACGGTAATGCCTGAGAAGATTTCCTCCGTCCGACCCGTCATCTATCAGCTTTTTGTCCGGCTTTTCGGAAACACCAACGAGACGCGGAAACCGAACGGGACGCTCGCGGAAAACGGTTGTGGAAAGTTCGCCGATATCAATGGGACGGCGTTGTCCTCGTTGAAGGATCTGGGATTCACCCACATCTGGCTGACCGGTGTGATCGAACAGGCCAGCGGGACGGACTATCCGGGGCGGCCCGCGGATGACAAAGACATCCTCAAAGGGATTGCGGGCAGCCCGTATGCGATCCGCGATTATTTCGATGTCTGCCCGGATTATGCGGTCGATCCTTCACGCCGGCTGGACGAATACCGTGAGCTGATCGCGCGATGCCACGGGCTCGGATTGAAGGTGATCATGGATTTCATCCCGAACCATGTTTCGCGTTGTTATGCATCCGACGTGCATCCGGAGCATACGTTCGGAGATCATGACGACCGCGACGTGTTCTTCGCGCGGGACAACCACTATTTCTATCTGCGTCCGGAAGATCCGGGGGATGGGCCACCGCTGAAATTGCCGGGTTCGGGTGATGGGTTTTTCGGGCCGGAGGCGGAGTATGGTAAGGTGACGGGCAACAATGTCATTTCATGGAAACCTTCGGTGAATGACTGGTATGAAACGGTGAAGCTGAACTACGGTCATGATTTCACGAAGGGCCGTGACACCTCGCATCTGCCGGGGCCGGATGCGGGTCCGGAGGATGTCCCGAAGACATGGCGGACGATGGATGAGATCATCGCGTACTGGCAGGGATTCGGGATCGATGGCTTCCGGGCGGACATGGCCCACATGATTCCGATGCCGTTCTGGCATTGGGCGGTGAAGCGTGCGCGCGGGAGAAATCAGGAGGTGTTTTTCACCGGCGAAGCTTACAACGGCGATCCGATGAAACTGACCGACGGGCATGTGCTCGATGAACTGCTTCTCGCGGGATTCGATGCGGTTTATGACAAGGAGAGTTATGACGTGCTCGAAGACATCTACGAGCACGGGAAGTGGGCGAACGATCTGGACAAGTTCAATCTCGACGGC
>DATLIO010000462.1:0-2387 GCA_035539355.1 Luteolibacter sp. | reverse complement strand
CGGGAAGGACGTCAAGGATGCGAAGGGTGGCAGCGCGGACACGGCGTCCGCTGGCGGTCCTGGCAAGAATACGGGTGGCGATCGTTCTCCCGGAGAAATTTCCAACGGTGGCCCGATCGGTCCGTCGGTGAAGAACGTTTCGGGTGTGACCTCGCTCGATTTGCTCCGCCAGCGTGCGGAGGGCTCGGGCTCGAACGGCGGAAACAGCGGCTACTCGATCCTTGGTGCCAAAGGCGCGGATCAGGTGAGACCGGTGGGAGAAGAACAACAGACCGGCATCGTCAATTCGAAGACGCCTCCCGGGGTGGAGGAAGTGGACACGCTCGGAAATCCGGGATCGACCGGAGGTGGCGGGGATCGTCCGGATTGATGGGGTGCGAATCGCGGGGTGGGGATTTCGTCACGCCCCGCGCTTCAAACGTTCCTTGCCGTTGAATCCGGAAACCGATAGATCGCAATGGCATGAGCCAGTGGTATTACGCGAAGGAGGGTCGGCAGAACGGCCCGGTGGGGATTGAAGAACTCAAGTCGCTGGCTCGGAGCGGAACGCTTTCTCGGACGGATCTGGTCTGGAACCAGTCGATGAAGGACTGGCTTCCAGCGGGCGGGATCGAGGGCATTTTCGATGCCGCCGCGATTCCTTCCGGAACGCCGCCGCCGGTCGCAGGAAATCCTTATGCGACTCCCGACAGCGCATGGATCCAGGCTCCGGGAGTGCAGGTCGCCCTTGGGGAGGAAATCGAGCCGGGAAGCGACCCGATCGGAGTGGGGAAATGCATCCAACGGGGATTTGATCTGACGGTGAAGCAGGTGCTGACGCTGATGCTGACGGCTTTGATCGCCTTCGCGGTTCTGTTTGCCGTAAGCCTGCCGTTTTCCATGGCGCAGGGTTTCAGCCAGATGAGAGGAAACACGCCGATGCCTCCGCCCGAGATCATGAAGGACCCGGTCGCGGCATTCCAATGGGGCATGCAGACCCAATTCACGCTGATGTATTTCCTGCAGCAGGCGGTGTCGCTGGTGGCTTCAAGCTTCCTGGTCGGCGGGGCTTATCGGATCTGCCTCAACGTGGCGTCCGGACTTCCCGCGTCTCCCGGGCAATTGTTCGGAGAAAGCGGCAAGATGCTTCGCATCCTGGCGATCTATGTGCTGATGAACATCCCCAGCTGGCTCGGGTTTTTTGCCCTCGCTTATCTGCCAATCACCGCAGGTGGTGTCGTCATGGCGATTCTCTGGCTGGTTATGATGGTTTTGTGGATCCGCGTCGGGTTTTCGATGCTCGCCGTGGTGGATCGCAACCTCGGTGTGGGAGAATCGTTGAAATACAGCATTTCGATCACCCGGAACAACACGTGGCGCCTCATCGGCCTCGGCATCCTGTCATTCCTGATCGCCGCCTTGGGATTGATGGCGTGCATCATCCCCGGTCTGTTCACCGTGCCGGTGGCGTTCATGGCGTTCACCGTCGCCTACCGCTGGTTGCAGTATGGCCGGCGCGTGGCGGGCTGAAGATTCCCTGTTGAAAAAGAAAGGGCGCGATGGATGCCATCGCGCCCGTTTTCGTTGAGGGAAGATCAATCCCCGCTCTTGAGGACCTTGATGAAGGCGTCCTGAGGGATGTTCACCTTGCCGAACATCTTCATCTTCTTCTTACCTTCCTTCTGCTTCTCAAGGAGCTTGCGCTTCCGGGAAATGTCGCCGCCGTAGCATTTGGCGGTGACGTTTTTCCGCATGGCGGAAATGGACTCACGGGCGACGATCTTGCCACCGACGGCGGCCTGGATGGCGACGACGAAGAGGTGTGGAGGAATGACGTCCTTGAGCTTGCCGGCGAGCATGCGGCCGTAGGATTCGGCCTTGTCGCGGTGGACGATGGTGGAGAACGCCTCGACGGGATCGCCGGCGATGAGCATGTCCATTTTCACCATCTTCGCGGCGCGGTAGCCGGCGTGTTCGTAGTCCATCGAGCCGTAACCGCGGGTCATCGATTTCAGCTTGTCGTTGAAATCGACGAGGATCTCGGAAAGCGGAAGGACGCAGGAAAGCATGACGCGCATGTCGTCGATGGTCTCCGTGTTCGTGACCTCGCCGCGTTTTTCGAGAACGAGCTGCATCATGTCGCCGATGTATTCGCCGGGGACCATGATGTAGACGTTCACGACCGGCTCACGGATTTCCTGGATGACCTGCGGTTCCGGGAAAAAGGTCGGGTTGTCGACGACATGCTCGGTGCCGTCGGTGAGCGTGACGTTGTAAATGACCGATGGATACGTCGAGATGACGTCCATGTTGAACTCGCGGCGGAGACGTTCCTGGATGATCTCCATGTGGAGCAGTCCGAGGAATCCGCAGCGGAAGCCAAAGCCAAGCGCGATCGAGCTCTCCGA
>DATLIO010000461.1:0-5758 GCA_035539355.1 Luteolibacter sp. | reverse complement strand
ATGTAATCGAGGGCGACCTGAAGCGGCACGTTGCGAACACGGAGTTCACGGATGCGAAGCGAGCTTGGATCCGGAGCTGCTGGAGCGGGTGCGGCGGTAGGATCAGCCGGATCGGCACCTGCATCCGGAGTCGTCGCGGCGGCCGGACGTGGGCGGCGAACGATGAAGTTGACACCCTTCTTCGCCGGATCGAGTTCCAGGTTATCGAGCTCGACGGAACGCATGCGGAGGAAGTCCACGGCTTCCTCGACGGTGGTGTCCTCGAAGTCGATGCGCGGGATGACGATGCGCTTCAGTTTTTCGGTGATGTAAGCAACACCCTGGGTCTCAAGGCTCGGGCCACCCTCGCCAGTTCCGAAGACCGGAGCGTCGGCAGGGATCGAAAGTTCCCAGGCCTTGTCGACTTCCATGAGAAGCTCGGCGCGGGTGTGATCGTAAGCCGCGCGGTAGTAATCGCTTTTCGCGGTTGCGAGGCGCTCGAGGCCACGGCGGGCCGCCGAGTTGTAAGGATCCTTGCGGAGAACGGATTCATACTCGCGCTTGGCGTCGTCGTATTTGCCAAGGTTGTAGTTGCCTTCGGCCATGTAAAGTCCGCGGCGGACGGCATCGACGTTCTTGGTGTGTTCGTAAGTGAGGGCCGGGTTGGTGCGGATCGGATCATCGAGGTAACCGAGTTCGCACTTCGCGGCGGCGTTGTTAGGATCGACGTTCGGAGCAAGGACACCTTCAAGAAGGGCACGGGCCTCGGCATACTTGCCGATCTTGCGGTATTCCTGGGCAAGGGCGACGCTGGCGTCGCTGAGATGGAGGGTGTATTCCGACCGACGGTCGGCAAGGCTTGGTGCGTCCGGCAGGCGATCCAGAGCCTGACGATACTTGTTCACCGCCGTTTCGTAGTCCGCTTTCGCGTATGCCTCGCGGCCTTCAAGGAGGAGACGGTCGGCGTCGATGACCGCTTCCTGACGGCGGATCATCTCTCGCTGGGCAAGTCCGCTATAGCTGCCTCCTTCACCGGCTGTCGCGACCGTTACGGTCACCGGCATTGAGGTAGCAACCGCCATCAACGCGAGGGCGGTGCGACTGGATCGATACATTGGCGTTTTTTGCATACGTGATTTCGGTTTTTTGGCGATGTTATGAAAGTTTGGAAAGAGATTTTTTCGGGGGCGCATCAAAAGATCCTTTGTAAAGTCTAACGTTTGAGAATTTCGACGGTTTTTTTGGTTCCATCAGGTGCGGTGAACTCAACCTCAATCTTTTCCGGGGTGACGGATTTGAGCAGATAATCCTTCTTGGCCCCATCCGGCGGCAGCGAGAAACTGGTGTTTTCCTCGATCTTGAATTCCTTGCCCTGATTGCCGAGCGCTTCGAGAACAAGGACAGCGGTGCGGTCATACTGGGTGTATGCGGCCCGTTCGCGCTCGAGATTGAAGTTCTGCTTGATGTCGTAGATCCGGCCTTTCTTGTTAGGCTGCTGGTCTTCGATCCTCACGAACCGGATTTTCTCCTCGAAGTTGAGGCGCTCGTTCTTGACCGCCCGCTCTTCGGAACCGAGGAGCTTGAAGCGATCCTTCATGACGCCTTCGGCGAAGAACAGACCACCCGGCTGGACTTCCGCGCCCGCTTTGGTTTTGTTTTCACGCTTCTGGCCATCCGCATAGGTGAACGCAAAGGCACCGGCCGAGTCAAAACCAGGACGGACGTAGAACGAGAGACTATCGTCGCGGACATATTGCAGCTTGGCGATGATCGACGGGAAATCGGAGGCATTCGTCGGATCGGTCTTCGCCTCGAATTCCTCAAGGTTGCTGAAACCGTCACCGTCCGGATCCCGCTGCGGCGAATCACCGAAGCCTGGATCCAGTTTGTATTTCAGCCACC
This sequence comes from Luteolibacter sp., assembly GCA_035539355.1. Lineage (GTDB taxonomy): Bacteria > Verrucomicrobiota > Verrucomicrobiia > Verrucomicrobiales > Akkermansiaceae > Luteolibacter. The sequence continues at coordinate 3,877 of DATLIO010000461.1, read as the reverse complement.
ACTGGTTGGGGATCGGCTTGTGGATGTCTTCACCACCCCACGGATCAACCGGCTCAGCTCCGGGTGTCTTGGTGACGAACAGCGGAACGCCGGTGAAAAGACCCACGGGACGTCCGGAAACATCCGCTTGATCCCAGATGCGGGGGTTGGAAAGGCCGGCCGACGCTTTCGCGACAAGCCCGGCGTCTTTGACCGAGGTGTCGTTCTTGCCGGAACCGGCGAAAACGGCGGCGAAATCGTCTTCGACTCCGTTGAGTTTCAGCCAACCTAACACGCCGAGGCCGATGGCGGCGGCGATGCCGGCACCAAGCGCGGCTTTTTCGTAATTATTCGAGAACCAGGACATGAATCAAAGGGGTTTTATGGATCAAGGCTGCGGAAGTGACTTGGCCGGGAGGAACTGCATCACGTCGATGCGAGCAAAGACGTAGACTTCCTCACTGCCCAGAACTTGCGAAAGGATGCGACCGGTATCAACCGGGGCAGGCGCAGGAGCGGGAGCTGGAGCCGCTTCCGGAGCCGGTGTCCCAGGAGCCGCTTCGCCCGGAAGGGCTGGCAGCGCGAACTCATTGGCAGGCGCAGGAGCCGTCTCCTGCGGCGCCGGGGCGGCGTCAAACTTGGCGTCCGTACCGAGGGGCGCGGTGCGCTTCTCGTTGGAAACCCTCAAGGAGCGGACCACGTAGTAGTATTTGTCCGACTTCGCGAGCGACGAGAAGAAATCCCGCGCGGATTGCTCGCTTCCCTTGAAGGTGATTTCGAAGGAAAGCGGACGGGCAACGTCATCCGGACCGGCCTTGTAGACACCGCCGTCTTCTTCGACAAGACGTGGGCGATGGACGTTGAGAAGCTGTGACGGACCGGCGTTTCCGAGAGCGATCAGCATTTCCTTCGCGGCCCCGAGCTGATAGTCGAGGATTCCGGTCGCGGATTCCCTCGGGAGGGTCCCGGCGTAATTTTCAGCGCCAAGGAAGAACACCCCGGGAAGCAATGCCTTCTTGGCTTCGAACGCTTTGACGACATCCGCTTTCGCGCTCTGGATGCGGTTCGTCAGTTCCTGGGGCGCAATGTTCGGTGTCGATTCGGGACGGAATTTCCCGAAGGCATTCTGCAGACCGTTCACGGCGTCGCGGTATTCGCTGACGGCCTTCTTCTTGCCCTGTTCGTTCGCGATGGTCGGGTACAGCGGAAGCTGCTCCGAATCGTTGACCACGGTGGTCGCCTCTTCATAGGAGGCCTTGGCCGCGGCATAGCGGCCGGAACCTTGGAGGCCTGCGAAAATCAGCGCAGCGGCTCCGACGAGGGTGATCCCTCCGAGCGTGGCTGCAAATTGGTTGTCCTTGATCCAACTCATATTGGTTAGAGAAAAAATTGCGGTGGGTTTTTTACTTGGCCTTCACCTCGCGGGCGAGAGGCAGGATGATCTCAAACGGGAATGCCAGCTCAGGTCCGGTGCCGGCAACGGCGAGTTCTTTCACGATCTGCTCATCCTTGAGATTGACCGGTTTGCCATCGGGACCGGGGAAACTGAAGGTGAACGAACCCGGGTTCTCCCGGAGCTTCTTCAGCAACTCGGAGACCATGTTCTGGTTCTGCTCGTTCTTCTTTCTCCAGAAGCCTTTGAGGCGGATCGCGTTGACCGTATTGATCGGCTGCGGCGCGGCGCCAGCTTTGCCTTCCGATTCGACGGGGAGCAAGGAGCTCTGCCCGTAACCGGTGGAGAAGAATTCAGGGCGGATCATCGACTTGCCGGAGGTGGTGGCCGGAGCGGTTGCATCTTTCTTTGCGGCTCCCGCTTTCGCTTCAACCGGTGGCAGATAGGCAGCGAGCGGCTCGAGGTCGGTCACCCACACGGCATCGCTGGCGAAAGCACCACGCACTTCGGCAAGAAGGTCATACCAGAAAGCATGATCGGCTTCCGCCGTGGTGAAACCGGTCGCGACTTTCCGGATGGAGTTCTCTTTCTCGAGGAGAGTCCTGATTTCCGAAGCGATCGGATCAAGCTGCTCCTTCGTGTCGTTGGCGCTCTGGAGTTTTTCCTCGGCTTTGCCGGCGGCGACCCATTGGAGACCCGCCCATGCACCGACTCCCAGAAGCAGCGCGGCGGCAGCCCCGATGAGGAATGGTTTGCGACGATCCGCGGCACGGGCCTGTTCGACGACGGTCGGGACGAGATCGATATTGATGGTGGATTTGCCGATGCCACGCAGACCAAGTCCGACGAGTTCCCCCATCAGATGGCCTTCGCGCTGGAGCACGGAAGCGTCGACGCCTTTGCCCACGGAGAAGGCACCCAGCGGGTTGAAATACTCGACCGGAAGGTTGAGCTTCTCCTGGAAGAACTCGAGCGCGTAAGGCAGGTTGGCACCACCACCAGCGAGGATGACGCGGCTTGGAGCGCTGCCACCGTGCTGGCTGCGGTAGTAGTTGGTCGTGCGGGCGATCTCCGCCGGCAGACGGGTGAGCGCATTGCGGATCACACCGGCGAGGTGCGCGACACTTTCGTCGAGTTGTTCGGTATGGCCGCCGCCCAGGGCGACAAGACCATTGGTGACTTTCTGGCTTTCGGCTTCCACGAATGGAATGCCGTATTCCTTGGCGATCGCCGCGGTGACGGCGGAACCGCTGATGCCGACGCTGCGGGTGAAGAACCGCTTCCCTTCAAGGTAGAGCAGGTTCGTCGTGCGGGCTCCGATATCGATGAGAAGAACACTTTCGGAAGGCTCTCCGTAGGCGGCGCGGAACGCGTTGAAGAGCGCCATCGGAGCGACATCCACTTCGGAGGTGGAAAGGCCGGATTCATTGACCGCAGCGTTGATTTCATCCAGCGCGTCGCTCTTGATCGCGACGATGACGACTTCCTTCTCGCCGGGGCTTTCGATCAGCTCGTAGTCCCAGACGACCTCATTGAGGGGAAACGGAAACTGCTGCTGGGCTTCGAAGGTCACCAGTTGCTCGATGTTGTCGCCACCGAGCGGCGGAAGTTTCACGAAACGGGTGATCACCGCCTGACCCGAAATCGCATAACGGACCTTCGACTTCCCGACTTTCAGACGTTGGGCGAGGCTGGCAATGGCGATCTTCGTCTGCGAAACGCGGGACGCGTCGAGAGCAGGATCGGAAACGATGGATTCGGAATCGTAAGCTTTGAGAACGAGGCCACCGCTTTTCGAGCTTTCGAAAACGGCCATGCCGATGCGTTGTGAACCAATATTGAGTGCGACGGTTGCTGGAGTATCAGCCATGATGCGTTGGAAGTGTGGGAAATCGGGAAACAGGTTTTTGCCGGATGAAGAATCCGCCGGATCAGCGGCGCTCTTCGGCAACTTCCGCGTAGCGGTCCCACCACATCACGCCGAACGGCGTTTCCTTTTTGTTGAGGAGCGGCACCGTTTCACTGCGGGAAATCTTGTCGGAAGCGGTGTTCCACCAGCCAACCTGGCTCTTGTTGGTCTCGGCGGCCTTTTTCTCACCGTTCACCAGGATTTCGAAACCGACGAATTCGACCGCGTTTTTGCCGGCCTTGTCCTGACCGGTCAGGCGTTTGATCGATGCAGGGGAAAGATAAACGGAGGTGTAGACCTCCTCGTTGACCGGAATATTGACGTGTTCAACCTCCTTGGAGAACAGAAGGAAAGTCCCGGCCTTGTCAGGGTTTTTGACGGCGACGTACCATTTGACGGTGAGCCGGTCGAGGGTCTTGGAAGGTGGTTCCGGAGACATCTGGACCTTCATTTTCGCCTCCACTTCGAGCCAATCCTTCGGCTTGAAATTCTTGCTTTTGGTCCCACCGAACTCGCTGGGTGACTGAAGGTCGTCGAAGGTCGGTTTTTCGACATCCACCTTCACCGCCTGGGCGGCTGCGGAACCGGAAAATGCG
>DATLIO010000460.1:0-6721 GCA_035539355.1 Luteolibacter sp. | reverse complement strand
ACGTAAATCCTTCCTGACATCCCGCGCATCCTTACCCGCCCGTACCGCCGCTTGGCCATGAAAAATCCACGCCGGGCCGACTTCCGGGTTGCTTTCGACGCCGCCCCAGCTTTGATCTCCGCCTCCGCCAAAATGCGGAATCCAGCTCCATGTCTGCAGACACCCACGACACCCCGCGCCCGCTGGGCGAAATTTCCCAGGCTCCGAACGCGCTCGACCAATTCCTTGAGCGTCATCACAAATCACTGATCGCTCTCGCGGTTGTCATCGCACTGGGTGCCGTCGCCTACATCACCGTCCGCGAAATCGGCCGCAGCGCCGAAAAAGACGCCGGAATCGCCCTGCTCAAGGCCGACGACCTTTCCTCACTCCAAAAGCTCGTCAAGGACAACCCGGACACCGCCGCCGCAGGCAGCGCCGAGATCCTTCTCGCCGACAAGCAGTGGAACGAAGGCCAGCAGGGTCCGGCCGTCGAGACATTGCAGAAATTCCTCGCCTCGAAGCCCGATCATCCGGCCAACGGCACCGCCCGCGCCAGCCTCGGCTCGAAACTTGCCTCCCAAGGCAAATCCGCTGACGCCGCCAAGGTTTTCGAAGAACTCCTCGCCGCTGAAAATGGTGATTTCCTCGCTCCTTTCGCGCTCATTTCGCTCGGCGATCTCGCCCGCGCCGCAGGTGACTCCGCCAAAGCGGAATCCTACTACCTCCGCGCCCAGAACGATTTCCCGCAAAGCACCTTCGGCAACCGCGCCACCAGCCGGATCGCACTCCTGAAAGCGAAGCCGCCGGTTGAAATCGAAGCCCCTCCGGCTCCAGCACCTGCTCCGGAAGCTCCGACGAACCTGATCCCAGCTCCCGCAATCCCCGGCCTGACACCCGCTCCGGAAGCCCCTGTGGCACCCGTCGAACCGGCTCCAACCGCACCCTCTCCCGCACCTGTACCAAACGAATCATCCCCGGCTCCCAAACCTTGAATTCCGTTTGACAATCAATCACATCACCTCCTTCTTAAAACCGTGTTCAAAAAAGTAATCGGCCAAGACCTCGGGCCCAGCGCCAGCCCATCCGAACCACCAGCGGCCCCTTCCGCTCCAGCACCGGCTTCCTCCTACGCCGTGCCGACACCCCCTTCCTCGTCCTCTCCAGCCTCATCGGCCGCCCGTCCCGCCCAAGGCGCGACCCGCAACGTCCTTTCCTCGGACGTGGAGATCAAAGGCAACGTCAAGTTCGCCAACGACCTCGTGGTCGACGGGAAAATCGAAGGTGAGATCAACTCCGACGGCAACCTCACCATCGGTGAGAACGCCCGCATCAAGGCCGAAGTCAAAACCGGAACCGTCGTCGTTTACGGCAAGGTTCACGGCAACATCACCGTCGCGGATCGCGTGGAGCTGAAAGCCAGCGCCGAAGTGGTCGGTGACATCAAGGCCAAGACCCTGTCCATCGAAGCAGGTGCCATCTTCGTCGGCAAATCGACCGTCGGCACTCCTGCCCAAGGTTCTCCCGCCGCGGCGGCGAAATCCAGCCCTGAACTGAAGCTGGATGCGGCGACAACGGGTGCTTGATTTCTTCCAGCCCTTTCCCCCGCAGCGCCTGACGAACCATGGCCGATGAGCCAAAGCGCCATCGCATCGAATTGACATGCCCGGAATGCGGGCATCGCCAATTCGAGCCGGCCATGGTCGTTTCGACGCAGTGCAGGTCCTGCCGCGCCAATTTCCAGGTGATTGATGGCAAGGCGGTTTCACGCCCGAAAGCCGCCACCCGCGTCGCCAAGGTCCGCCCCGAAAGTGATGTCCCGCCGGAAGTTCCGGTGCCGAAGACAACGCCGTTCGCGAAACCGTCCGCCCCGGCTCCCAAGCCCGGACTCTTCCGCCGGCTTTTCATCCGCCAACAACCTCCGCGGGAGGTCATCTGCTTCACCTGCAGCCATCACCACAACGCCGTCGCCGAAGCCCAGTCGAGCCAGTGCCCGAAATGCGGCACCTACATCAGTCTGCGCGACTATGTCATCGAAGAGCTCTGGAACCGCCGCATCCAGACCCGCGGCAACGTGGTGATTGAAAAAACCGGCACGGTTTCCGGAGTCACCGTCCAATGCCACCATCTCACCGTGCTTGGGGAACTCGCCGGCTCCGTGGAATGCTCCGGCAATCTCATCATCCGCAGCCACGGGAAAATCCTCGGCAAGGTCTCCTGCCACCAGCTCCGCGTCGAACGCGGCGCCAAGGTGGAGTTCCTCAATCCGGTCAACGCCGCCACGGCCTACATCGACGGCAACGTCCGCGGGCAGATCTCCTGCACCGGCTCCATCACCCTTGAAAAACGGGCCCATCTCCAGGGGCTCGTGAAAACAGCGTCCCTCGTCATCAAGGAAGGCGCCAAACACACCGGAGCCATCGAAATGGTCCAATCACCGCCCCAGACAGGACCGGACGGCAATAAGTGACCGTCCTTGTTTCATTTTTCCAAGAATCCGATATCATTTCCCCATGCTCGCCGCCCTCGACCTGAAAGAGGAAATCCTCGCTCTCAAGAAAGCCAGGAACGCCGTCATCCTCGTCCACAACTACCAGTCCGGAGACATCCAGGACCTCGGTGATTATGTCGGGGATTCCCTGGGCTTGGCCTACCACGCGAAAGCCACCGATGCCGATGTCATCGTGTTCTGCGGCGTCCATTTCATGGCGGAAACGGCGAAGATCGTGAACCCCAACAAAATCGTCGTCCTTCCGGATGCCGATGCGGGCTGCTCCCTGGAGCAATCCTGCCCCGCCCCGCAGCTCGAGTCATTCCTGAAAGCCAACGCCGACAAGAACTACTACGTCATCGCCTACATCAACTGTTCGGGCGCGGTGAAGGCCCTCTGCGACGTCATCTGCACCTCCGGCAACGCCGTCAAAATCGTCAACCAGGCACCCAAGGATCGCCCGATCCTTTTCGTCCCGGACGAAAACCTCGGCGCCTGGGTCATGGAACAGACCGGCCGCAAAATGGATCTGTGGAAAGGCAACTGCTACGTCCACGTCGAATTCACCCGCGATTCGATCAACCGCATCAAAGCCGAGTATCCGGACGCCCTCGTCGTCGCCCACCCCGAGTGCACCCAGGCCGTCCGCCTCCTGGCCGATGAAGTCTGCTCGACGGAAAAGATGGTGACCTACGTCAAGAACGCGCCCGTCAAAAACATCATCGTCGTCACCGAAAGCGGCATGCTCCACCGCCTCCGCAAGGAAGCTCCGGACAAAAACCTCATCGCCGGCCCCACCGACCGCTGCGCCTGCGCGGACTGCCGCTACATGAAGATGAACACCCTCGAAAAGCTCCGCAACTGCCTCGACAAGCTCGAGCCCCGCGTGGAAATGCCCGAGGACATCCGCAAACGGGCCGAAGCACCTCTCCTGCGCATGCTCGAGCAATCGAAGTGATCCTGCGGCCGCCGCAGGCATCCGAGGAAGCCCCGGTTAATCCGGTTCTTCATCTGCATGAGACACTTTCATCGGATTTTACCCTCTTCACTTGATTCCTGAGGGCTGAAACGGGAGTCTCCCCACATGTCCAAATCCGCCGAGCTTCACGCCGCGATCCGTGACGTGGTCGATTTCCCGAAACCGGGCATCGTCTTCAAGGACATCACCCCCATCCTCGCCGACGGAAAGCTTTTCCGCCAGACCATCGACCTCCTTTGCGAGACCACCGGCGGCACGAAAATCGACAAGATCGTCGGCATCGATGCCCGGGGATTCATCTTCGGAGCCGCCGTCGCCGATCGGCTCGGCGCGGGCTTCGTGCCGATCCGGAAAAAGGGCAAACTTCCTTGGAAAACCCATCAAGCGGCCTACGCCCTCGAATACGGTGAATCGATCATCGAGCTTCACGAAGACGCGGTCGCTCCCGGCGAATCGATCCTTCTCGTCGATGACCTCCTCGCCACCGGCGGCACCGCAGCCGCCGCCCTCGGCCTGTTGGACCAACTCGGCGCCAATGTCGTCGGCGTGTCCTTTGTCATCGAACTCGCCTTTCTCAACGGCCGGGAAAAACTCACCCCTCACCCTGTAACCGCCCTGCTCACCTACTGACCCCTTCCATTTGGAATTTGGAGTTTAGAATCTAGTGTTTCCACCATCATGTCCTGGCAATCCTACAACCAAAGCATCGTCCGCTACCCGAAACTCGCTTTCTCCCTCGACCTGTCCCTCATGGACATCGCGGACGGCTACAAGGCATCGCTCGATTCCAACATCACCAAAGCGCTTTCCGACATGGCCGCGCTTGAATCCGGCGCGATCGCAAACCCGGACGAACAACGGATGGTCGGCCACTACTGGCTCCGCAATCCGGGTCTCGCCCCCACCGCCGAGCTGCGTGCGGAAATCACCGGCCCGCTCGCCGCGTTGAAGGAATTCGCCGAAAAAATCCATACCGGAGCCATCGTTCCGCCGTCCGGCGGTATGTTCGAGCAGATCCTTCTCATCGGCATCGGCGGTTCCGCGCTCGGCCCGCAACTGGTGAACGACGCGCTCGGCCAGTTCTCCCGCCTGCCGATCTTCTTCTTCGACAACACCGACCCCCAGGGCATCGACAACGTGGTCGCCAAAGTCCGCAAGCGCGGACTGAACAAGACGCTCGTCCTCGTCATCTCGAAATCCGGCGGCACCCCGGAAACGCGCAACGGCATGCTCGAAGCGAAGGCCGCCTACGACGCCGCTTCCCTTGATTTCGGAAAACACACCGTCGCGATCACCGGTTCCGGATCCAAGCTCGACAAATACGCCGTCGAGAATGGTTTCCTCGCCCGCTTCCCGATGGAGGACTGGGTCGGCGGACGCACTTCCGTCCTTTCTACGGTGGGTCTCGTACCAGCCGCGCTGCAGGGCATCGACATCGACGCCATGCTCGCCGGTGCCGCCGCCATGGATGCGGAAACCCGCAGGACGGACGTCGCGACGAACGCCGCGCTCCAGCTCGCGATCGCATGGCATCACGCCGGCAAAGGCAAAGGTGAGAAGGACATGGTCGTCCTGCCATACAAGGATTCGCTCACCCTCTTCTCGAAGTATCTCCAGCAGCTCGTCATGGAGTCGCTCGGCAAGGAGCACGATCTCGATGGCAAGGTCGTGAACCAGGGCATCGCCGTTTACGGCAACAAGGGCTCCACCGACCAGCACGCCTACGTCCAGCAGCTCCGCGACGGTGTGAACAATTTCTTCGCCGTCTTCGTCGAGGTCCGCAAGGGCCGTTCCGGCGCGAGCATCGAAGTCGATCCGGGAACCACCAGCGCCGACTATCTCCAGGGCTTCCTCCGCGGCACCCGCAAGGCGCTCCACGATTCGGGCCGCAAATCGATCACCATTTCGATTCCGGAAGTCACTCCGTTCAACCTCGGCCTGCTCATCGCCCTCTTCGAACGCGCCGTTTCCTTCTACGCCTCGCTCGTCAACATCAACGCCTACCATCAACCGGGCGTCGAGGCGGGCAAGAAAGCCGCCGGCATTTTCCTCGATCTCCTCAACCGCGTCCGCAGCCGCCTCATCGCCGATGCGAAAACGGCCGACGAAATCGCCCTCGAAGTCGATGCGGATCCGGAGGACGTCTACCACTGCCTCACCCACCTCTCCGCCAACGGCGAGGTCCAGATCTCGATCGGCAGAACGCCATCGGACGACACGTTCCAACTGTAACCTATCTCAAAGTGAAAAGGGCGGCAGCAATGCCGCCCTTTTTCATTTTCATACCCTCGCCTCGAGCCACCTTCCCTTGAAGTGCAGACGGGCGAAAATCATCGCCTGCGTCGTCAGATCCACGGCGAGAACGATCCACACCAACGTCAGGTTGATCGGACCGAATTTCGCCAGCGTCCACAACACACCGATCCGATAGAAGATCATGCTCGAAAACGCGGCCCGCATCACAATCCCCGTCGCTCCGGCGCCACGCATCGTGTTTTTCAAAATGATGCACGTCCCGTAGAACGGCTGCGCCAGACCGCAGACGATCAGCAACGGCGCTCCGAGCTGTTGGTGAATCTCGCTTCCCGGAGCCATCAACGCGATCAGCTCGTTCCTGAAAACGATGAAGATCAAACCCATCACGGCCATCATCGAGATTCCGGTGAACCAACAGAACCTCACGGCTTTCACCGCCATTTCCTTCGAGCCCGCACCGAGATACTGACCCGCCAGAGTCGCCCCTGCGGTTGCCACCGCAAAGCCCGGCAGGAAACTCATCGCTTCAATCCGGATCGCCAGAATGTGCGCGCCCAACGCACCGGCGATCGGCAGCGAGGCGATGATATGGATTCCGAACGCGTGGATCGACCACATCCCCGCGATCTCCAATCCCTGCGGCGCGCCGACCCTCAGAATCCTGCGGATCGTTTCCCAGTGGGGCTTGAGATCCGCCACCGACCAACGCAACACCTCGGTCTTCCATCTCCCCACCAGAGCGGCGGCAAAGAACAACCCCATCGCCCAGCCAGTCACCGTCCCCCACGCGATGCCCTCGATCCCATGCCCTCCGAAGGGCGCGGGTCCGAACACGAACAACCAGCTCAACGCCATGTTGACCACGTTCACCACCACCATCGCGAAAAACGGCGTCTTCGTGTCGCCCGATCCTCTCAGCGCCGCGTTCAACGCGAACATCGTCCCGCTGAACGGACCTGAAAACGCCAGCACCTTGAGAAACCGCTCCGCATGAACCGCAGCTTCCGGCGTCAGGC
>DATLIO010000459.1:0-7413 GCA_035539355.1 Luteolibacter sp. | reverse complement strand
CGATGAAGGCGCTGCCCAAGGCAGTGGGAAGTCCCGGCAAGGATTACGTCGTCATGCCAATTGCCCGGCGCATGAATGATTCGGTTTTCATGGATGACCTCAAGGCCATCGAAGGTCCTCTGTTCTATGTCAAATGCCTCCAGTTGACCTACAACGTCTCCGGCGATGAAATGGAAGCGAAGGAATCTTCAAAAGGAAAAATCAAGGACCCGTCGGGAGAAGGCGGTGGCGGTGATGCGAACAACTACCCTCAGGCGGCGATCGCGTTTGCTGCGGAGTTCCACAGCCTTCCCACCAAAACCGCCGACTATCTGACCGGCACTGCTTTCAAAACCCGTTTCGAACAATCCAGCAGCCCGATCTTTGTCCGGAACCTTGCCATCCGCCGCTGATTCCATCTTTCGCCCGTATTTCATGAAAACCCCAAGGAATTCCCGCCGCGCGAGCGGATTCACACTCATCGAGCTGATGGTCGCGATGACCATCACCACTCTGATCGTCACGATCCTCGTATCCATCACCGCCATCGCGCTGGACACGTGGACGCGCAGCCGGGCTGAAGTCCGGGCCGCGCGCCAATCGAAGTCCATGATTGATACGATGGCGCGGGATCTCGAAGCGCTGGTCAACCGTCGTGGCACCAACATCGAATGGCTTTCGGCGATCACCATTCCTCTCGAAAGCAAGGCGGAGTCTCCTTCCCTCGACAGTCCGAACACCTCAAGCCTGATTTTCTACACGTCTCCGACCGACCGTTATGACGGTGATGTCTCCGAAGACGCGCAAGTGATCGGCGACGTCTCATGCGTCGGTTATCAGCTCAAATATCAGGATCCCATCCAGGCGAAGGGATCGAAGGAAATTCCGACCTTCGTCCTGTATCGCAATCTGGTGAATCCCGACAAAACCTACGACAGCCTGCTCTCGAAAGCGAACCGCAGTGCGACGAGTCTGCGCTCGATGTTCGACGATGCGTTCGGCTCCGATATGGACAAGCAGGAGAACTTCGTCTGTGAGAACATTTTCCAGTTCACCATCACGGCGAATGTCACCGTCGGCAAAAACACGGCGACTCCGATCGTTGTGCCGATCACCCTTGGTGGTGAAGGCGCTTCCGCCACGGAATTCCGCCTCGAGGCGGGCAATATCATCACCGATTACACGGGAAGCGGGGATGTATCGAGCGAAGACATCAAGTTGGGCAACCTTTCCTCGATCGAGGTTTCGGTGACCGTGCTCTCCGACTTCGGTGTCGAGCAGATGCGCAAGCGTTCGTTCAAGACCCCTGCGGAAAAGGAGACATTCCTCGCCAAATACACCTTCCAGTATTCGAAACTGGTCCAAGTGGCGACCCCTTGATTCGGGAAAGGGGAGTGCCGCTCCCCTGTAAGCCGGATTTTGTCCATCCCGCTCTCGCGGAACTGTACGACCATTTCTCTCACCCTGCCGGAGCAGGACGCCCCGCTTGCGCGGAGTGCGACTAATACCCGGGGATCAAACGGACGGGCAGCCCTTCCCCTGTTTTGTCTTGCACCACGCGGGGTTTGCCGTGCCGCTTCGGTTGCCCTAGGCGCGGTGGGCTCTTACCCCACCTTTTCACCCTTACCTGTTCCCTTGCGGGTCATCGGCGGTTCGCTTTCTGCTGCACTTTCCGTCCGGGTTCCTCTCGGTTCCCGTCCCTCGCTTTCACGAGGCGCGTTGCCCTATGGTGTCCGGACTTTCCTCAACCCACCTTGCGGTGAATTGCGATCGTCCGGGGAGCGGCGAGGGGACCGTGCGGCTTGCCGCGGGCGATTCCAAGCAAAAGCTGATCCGGCGCGTCATTTGCCGATCCAGAAGACATCGGCCAGGAACCAGACCACCATCAGGACCCCGATCACGATTTTCATGGCCATGCCGGCGATCGTGCCCACCACGGAGCCCACGCCGGAGCTGGCCGCGAATTTGGGATCTTTTCGGGCGACCATCATTTCCGCGGCGAAGGCTCCGCCCAATGGACCGAGCAATAACCCGAACGGGAGGAAAAAGAGCCCGACGATGCTGCCGATGAAGGCTCCGAGCGCCCCCCAGCGGGTACCTCCGAACCACCTTGTCCCCGCGGCGCCGCTGACGAATTCAAACACCTGCGAAACCGCCATCAGCAGCACGAGGATGGCGAAGGACCACCATTCGAGTCCGGCATTTCCCCTCAGCATCAGCCAATGGGCGGCCGCGCCGATCAGAATGATGAGATGGCCGGGTAAAACGGGCAGCACGCAGCCCACCAGGCCGGCAACCATCAGGCAGGACGTGACGATCCAAGCCGCACCCGTGCCGACACCATTCCACATCTCCCAACCGAGGATCGAATCCCACATGCGCTGTTGTATAAGCGCCGCGCGCCCGCTCCGCAACTTTCGGCGAGCGTTTCCGGTTGAGTTGTTCCTCGGAAAACTTAACCTTCCGCCCGTCCCCCGAAACACGTCCGCCATGATCGTCCGTCTTCTTTCCGCTGCCGCAGCACTCCTGCCATTGTTCTCGTTCGCCCAGCAGGCGGAGAGTGTGATGGTGGTCGAGGCCTATTCCGGAAAAATCCTCGTCGCCTCGAATGCGGCGGCGAAACGTCCTGTCGCCAGCCTTACGAAAATCGCCACCGCCGTGGTCGCGATCGACTGGGCGACCGCCGCGGGCGTCGACATCGCGAATGTTTCCATCACGGCTCCGCCGACCGTGGCATTGGTGGGTGGTCCGAATCCGATGAATCTCCAGCCCGGGGACCGGATTTCGCTGCGGGACGCGCTGTATTCCGCGCTGCTGGGTTCGGACAACCTTGCGGCGCTCGCCATCGCGGATCACGTGGGGCGTGAAATCCTCGGCCGCCGCGGAAAATCGGGTGACCCGGTCGGCGCCTTCGTCGCTGAAATGGGCAAACTCGCGGGGGCGATCGGCATGACGCAGACGAATTTCGTGAATCCCCACGGTCTTGATATCCGCAACACCAAGGGATACTCCACCGCCGCGGACATCGCGAAACTTTCCGTGTATGCGATGAGAAGGAACGCTTTCACCTTCATCGTCCGCCAACCCAGCCGCAACGTCACCGTTTCCGGCCCCGGCGGAGATCGGAAATACCTCGTCAAAAACACCAACCAGCTCATCGGAGAGCAGGGGATTCTCGGGATCAAAACAGGAACCACGAATGCCGCGGGCGCATGCCTCGCCGTTTGCATGGACCGTGAGCCTTTGGTCCGCAACAAGCCCGATGGCACCAAAGGGGCGACTCCCCGCCGGCTCATCGTGGTGGTTCTGAACAATCCCGATCGCTTCAACCGTGCCCGGTCGCTGATCCAGCAAGGTTGGTCCGTTTACGATCCGTGGCTCGCGGCGGGTGCGCCCGTCGGCGATCGCAAACGGGAAATTCTTCCTCTGCCGGCGGCCCAATGAGCGGAATGTCCGCAACTTGGCAGATCCACTGCTGGCAAAAGCCAACCCATTTCACATCACATGCGTATCGGAATCCTGAACAGCGGTGGCGATTGCCCCGGCCTCAATGCGGTCATCCACGGCGTCGTCGGTGCCGCCGAACAACTCGGCTGGGAGGTCATCGGGTTCCGGGATGGCTTTGAAGGGCTGCTTCCTCCAGGGGATTACCGGGTTCTGAAACCCAAGGATACCATCGGCATCCTCAAACTCGGGGGAACCATTCTCGGAACCACGAACAAAGGCCATTTCGCCGCGAAAGTCGGAAAGGGCGATGTCGCGGAGGTTTCCGGGCAGGTCATCGAGAAAGCCAGGCGCACGATGGATCAGATGGGCATCAAGGCGCTCATCATCGTTGGCGGCGATGGCTCTCTGACCACCGGCCTGCAACTGTATCGCGCCGGTTGGCCGATCGTCGGCGTGCCGAAAACGATCGACAACGATCTCAGCGCGACGGCGATGACCTTCGGTTTCGACAGTGCCGTTTCCACGGTCGTCGACGGGCTCGACCGTCTGCACACCACCGCGGAAAGCCACAAGCGGGTGATGGTTCTCGAAGTGATGGGGCGCCATGCCGGATGGATCGCCCTCTGGGGCGGGATCGCCGGTGGTGCGAATGTCATTCTTCTGCCGGAGGTTCCTTTCAGCCTCGAAAAAGTCGCCGACTTCATCAAACAGCGGGATGCCCAGGGTTATCACAGCACGTTGGTCGTCGTGGCCGAAGGTGCGAAGCTTCCTGAAGGTGATCTTGTCACCCTGAACGCGAATACCGGTGGCGAAGTCCGCCTTGGCGGTGTCGGTGAATGTGTCGCGAAGCGTCTTGAGGAACTCACCGGGAAAGACACCCGCGCCTGCACGCTCGGGCATTTGCAGCGCGGCGGCGCTCCCACCGCGCTCGACCGGATTCTGGGCATGCGCTTCGGGGTCATGGCCGTGAAACTCGCCGAAGAAGGTGCTTTCGGCCGGATGGTCAGCTATCAGGCATACCACGTCGATTCCGTGCCGATCGAGGAAGCGGTGAACAAACTGCGTCTCGTCGAGCCCGACGGGGAAGTTGTACAGGCTGCAAAAGCGGTCGGCATCTGTCTCGGGGACTAAGTTGAGGGTTGAAGGGCGCGGGCGACGGGATCAAACTGCCCGCATGTCGACCGATCCGCTTCTCCAAGTTCTCCGCCACAAAGCCCGGTTCACCGATCAGGAACTGGCGGACCTGCTTTCCCTGACTCCGGAAGCGGTTGGCAAACAGATCGCCGCCTGGGAAAAGGACGGCACCATTCTCGGCTACCATGCCGTGGTGGACACCGAACACGCCGGCGACACCTCCGTTTCCGCTTTCATCGAAGTGAAGGTCACTCCCGAGCGCGGCGGTGGTTTCGATCGGCTCGCGCTTCGCATCTCCCGTTTCGATCAGGTGGTGTCCTGCTATCTGGCCAGCGGCGGCTATGACCTCATGGTGGTCGTGGACGCGAGCGATCTCCGCGAGGTCGCGAGATTCGTTTCGGAGAAACTCAGCACGCTTGATGGTGTGATCTCCACCGCGACTCATTTCCGCCTGAAAACCTACAAGGAAAACGGCTTCCTGTTCGAGCGTGACACCTCGACCGAGCGTCTTGCGGTCAGTCCGTGATTTCGTTGGAAGAAAAGATGTTCCGGGAACTTTCATTTCCGGAAATCTTTTTTTATTTGGGTTTTTCTGGATAAATCTTTGCCTTGGGTTCAGTAAAGTCTGAGCCTTCGGGCAACCCATTCTCATGAAATTCCAACTGATCCCGATCGTCTGTTCCCTGGCGGCTGCGTTTTCCGCAACGGCCCAAACCGCGCCGAAGGAGGGGGAGCACATTGTTTTCATCGGAAACGGCCTCGGTGAACGGATGAACGACCATCCATATCTCGAAGCCGAACTTCAGCTCAGGTTCCCCGGAAAGAATCTGGTCATCCGCAACATGTGCTTTCCAGGCGATACGCCCGGATTCCGTCCGCATCCCTCGCGCAAGTCCCAGTGGGCGTTTCCGGGTGCCGAGAAATTCCGCCCGCAGAACAAGATCCACGCGGGCAACGGTTTCTACAAAACCCCGGATGAGTGGCTCACGGATTTGAAAGCGGATACGGTCCTCGGATTCTTCGGCTACAACGAATCCTTCGACGGACCTGCCGGACTTGAGAATTTCAAAGGCGAGCTCGACGCGTTCATCACCCATACGTTGGCGCAGAAATACAACGGCAACGCGGCTCCCCGGTTGGTTCTTGTTTCGCCGATCTCCTACGAAGATCTCTCCGCCAAACGGGATCTGCCGGACGGCAAGAAGGAGAATGAGAATCTCGCGCTTTACGCCGCGGCGATGCAGGAGGTCGCGAAGAAGCACGGCGTTCAATGCATCGATCTTCTCGCGCCGAGCGCGAAGCTTTACGCGGCTTCGGAGAAACCGCTGACCCGGAATGGTTTCCTTCCCAACGATGAAGGATACAAGCAGCTCGGAAAAGTGCTCGCGGACGAGCTTGCCGGTGGCAAACGGGTCGCCAAAGGCAGCGAGGCCAATGTCGTTGCGGCGCTGAAGGACAAGAATTGGTATTGGTTCAACGATTACCGGATGCTCAACGGAGTCCATGTCGACGGACGCCGCTACAACCCGTTCGGTCCGGCCAACTATCCTCCGGAGAAAGCCAAGATCCGCGCCCTCACCGAGATCCGTGACAAGGCGGTCTGGACGGTGGCGGATGGCAGCAAGTTCGACACCGAAACCGCCGACAAGGACACGCCTGCATTGCCGGAGGTTACGACGAACTACAAACCGAAGACCGAAGGTGAACCTGTCGAATACAAATACGGGGAAGACGCGATCAAGAGTCTGACCGTGCCGGAAGGATACAAGGTCGATCTCTTCGCTTCCGAAAAGGAGTTCCCGAACCTGGCGAACCCGATGCAGATGAACTTCGATGCGAAGGGACGTCTGTGGGTGTCGACGATGCCGACCTATCCTCACTGGAAGCCAGGCGATCCGAGGCCGGATGACAAGATCCTCATTTACGAAGACACGAACGGTGACGGCAAGGCCGACAAGGAAACCGTGTTCGCCGACAAGCTGCACCTGCCGATCGGTTTCGAATTCGCACCGGAAGGGGTTTACGTTTCACAGGAACCCCATCTCGTCCTGCTCCGCGACACCGATGGCGATGACAAGGCGGATTCGAAGGAAGTCGTCCTCACCGGTTTCGATTCACACGACACCCACCATGCCATCCACTCGTTCACTTCGGATGGTTCCGGAGCGTTCATGATGGGCGAAGGTGTCTTCCTTCATTCGAATGTGGAAACGCCTTACGGACCCGTTCGTGGCGTGGATGGCGGATTCTACCGTTACAGCCCGCAGCGTGAGAAACTCGAGCGCACGGCCCAGTTGAGCATTCCGAACCCATGGGGCATCGCGTTCGACAAATGGGGTCAGGATTTCTTCCTGCACACCTCCGGCACGGCGATGAACTGGATGATGCCCAGCTCGCTGAAAACGCCGTATGGTGCGAAGACCCCGCTGACCAAGGACTTGATTCCCGATGGCCAGAAGGTGCGCCCAACCGCAGGTCTGGAGTTCGTTTCCTCCCGTCATTTCCCGGATGAAGTGCAGGGGGATTTCCTGCTCTGCAACAACATCGGCTTCCTCGGCATCAAGCAGCACTCGATGGTCGACGAAGGCACGGGTTACAAGACCGCGTTCCGCCAGGAACTCCTGAAATCCTCCGATGGCAACTTCCGCCCGGTGGCCCTGCAGTTCGCTCCGGATGGTTCGCTCTATGTCATCGACTGGCACAACGTGCTCATCGGCCACATGCAGCACAACGCCCGCGATCCGCTGCGCGACCATGTCCACGGCCGCGTTTACCGGATCACGTATCCGTCGCGTCCGTTGGTGAAACCCGCGCAGATTGCCGGCGCTCCGATTGCGACCCTGCTGGATAATC
>DATLIO010000458.1:0-3537 GCA_035539355.1 Luteolibacter sp. | reverse complement strand
ACCTGACGGACGATACCGACGTTGGTTTTTTCGACGGAGGCCGAGATACCGGCGATCTGTTGTTCGAGTTCTTGGAGGATGCTGCTCATTGGGAGAAGGTTCTAATGTTGGGAAACGGAAGGATCGGGAATCAGAATGCTTTGGCGAGGCGGTCGAGGCGGCCTTGGACGGAACCGTCAAAGACATCGTCACCCACCCGGATGCGGAGACCGCCCAGAAGGACGGGATTGATCAGATACTGGACTTCAAGGTCGTTGCCGTATTTCAGCGCGAGATCGCTGAACACTCGCTGGCGGGTCGCCTGGTCGAGCTCCACGGCGCTCTCGATGGTCACCTTGCGCTTTTCGACATCAAGGCGGACCAAGCGATGGAGAGCCACGAGGATCGCACGATAATCGCGCGGCTTGTCCTCGGCGAGGCGGGTGAACACCGTGCGCAGCTTGTTGTTATCCAGACGGCCGTCGGTATGGCTGAGGCCGAAGAGGCGGCGGGCGGCGGCGGCGGCGGTTTTGGAGACTTTCATGAGGGCGCGGCGGAAAAGGGATATCAGCCTTCGACTTTGGCGAGCGCGTCTTCGTTGATGCGCTTCTGGTCGTCTGCGGTGAGGACCTTGCCGGTGACCTGCGAGGTCGTGGCGGCAACGAGGCGACCGAACTCTGCCTTGAGTTCCGCTTTGATCGCGGCGCGCTCGGCTTGGGCGGCGGCTTCGGCCTTGGTGAGAATCTGTTGCGCGGAAGCGATGGCTTCCTGCGTCTTTTGCGCCGTCAGGACGGCGGAGCTTTCCTTCGCCTCGTTGATCAGGCGGGTAGCATCTTCGTTGGCTTTGGCGATCGCGGCGGCGGTGGCAATCTCGGACTCGGCGAGTTGCTTCTCGATCAGCTTCACCTTTTCCTCAGCGGCGAGGATCCGCTCACGGCGCTCGCCGAGGATCTGGCCGATCGGCCCGAACGCGAACTTCTTCAGCACGAAGATCACGAGGACGAAATTCAGCAGCTGCGCGAAGAAGAAAGCAGGGTTCCAGCCGAAAGGCTTGGTCACACTTTCCAAGAGACTGGGATTCTCAGCAGCGACGGCGAGCAGGAGGTTCATATCGTGAAAATTCGAAGGAGAGAAATGCCGCACACGTCCGCGAGGGACGTGTGCGGGCTTTTTAAGACTTAGAACGGAACGGCGAAAGCCGAGAGAATGAAGATACCCTCGATAAGAGCGGCAAGAATGATCGAGATCACGAGGATCGGGGTGGCTGCACCTGGGTTACGGCCGGTGGCTTCTGCGGCCTTGGAGCCGAGGATACCGATACCGATACCGCCTGCGAGAGCGGCAGCGGCGACTGCGAATGCTTTGGTAAACATGTTGTAGTTGTGTTGGTTATGGTTTTTCCGGAGGCCCCCACGGTCGTTGCCATGGTCGGACCGCTGAAATTTTCAGTGATGGCCTTCTTCGTGATCGCCGTGGTCGCAGATCAGTTTGAGGAAGATGGCGCAAAGGAGAGTGAAGACGAGGGCCTGGACGAAGCCGACCAGAAGCTCCATGAAGTAGAATGGGAGGGCAGGCAGGAAAGCGAGCCACTTGGGGGCCAGTCCCATCAGAGCCTCGAGCGTCTGCTCGCCACCGTAGATGTTACCGAACAAACGGAAGCTGAGGGCGACCGGGCGGATGCCGATCGAGACCACTTCGAGAACTCCGACGAAGAGGAAGAGAGGCACCATCAGCCAGAACAGGATTCCGCTGACGCCCTTCGGCGCGAAGATGTGACCGAGGAAGCCCTTGATCGTGTTTTCGGTGAGCGCCCAGTAGAACCAGAGGACCGCGAAGCTCAGACCCATTGCCGAGGTCATGTTGAGGTCGGCATTCGCACCACGGAGCCATGGAAGGAAGGCGATCTTGTGACCATGCGCATCCACCACGTCTTGGCCGACGGTTCCAACTCCAGGAATCAGACCGAGGTAGTTGGAGGTGAGGATGAAGAAGAAGATCGTGCCGAAGAACCAGAACGTGCGCTTCGCGAGGTGGTTCCCCATCAGGTTCGCGAGGAAGTCATAGAGCGACTCGACCGCCCACTCGGCGAAGTTCTGGACGCCGGCAGGGATGAACGAGATTTTGCGGGTTGCGGCCCGGCAGAAAAGGACGATCAGTCCCACAGCCAGCCACACCA
This sequence comes from Luteolibacter sp., assembly GCA_035539355.1. Classification (GTDB taxonomy): domain Bacteria; phylum Verrucomicrobiota; class Verrucomicrobiia; order Verrucomicrobiales; family Akkermansiaceae; genus Luteolibacter. The sequence continues at coordinate 1,382 of DATLIO010000458.1, read as the reverse complement.
TGACGATCGAATTCGAAATCGGCAGGAAATCGTGAAGCGCCTCAGCGTAAAGGGGCAACGCGTGGTGTCCGCCTTCTGCCGCGGATGCGGAGACAAGGCCGGTGAGCCAGATGGCGGAGGTGCTGAGGAAAAATCGCATGCTTTGAGCCCGATTGCGTCGGGCGCGTGGGTCATAAGATAACGGAATCCTATCCCGCAAGGCCTATTTGTGAAAAATTTCACAAGCTCGGACAAACGTTTGATTTTCAGCCATTAAGCAATCTTTATAATGGCTGCCGACTGCCGTGGAAGGCGATTTCGGCTTTGGTGCCGGAAAGGATTTTTCCATTTCCCAAACCGGCGGTGGCGACGATGCGGAATCCGCAGTCGAGCGCCTGGTTGAGCATCTCTTCCGCCGGCAGGCAGAGGCGGCCGCCAACTTCCTCCAGATGAAAGGTGATCGGCCCGCTGCCGTGGAAACCACGGTAGATCACCTCGGTGCAGGCCAGCCGGTCCTGGGTTCTGAAGTCGAAGAGGAAATCGTACGGTTTTCCGGTGTGGGAAAGCGCGCGGCGGATCGCGGCGGCCAGCATTTCCTCCCCAACGGGTGATCGGAGGACAACACAGGCGTCGATTTCCAGGGTTTCCTCGCAGGCGCGGATTTTGACGCCGTCTTTTTTGGATTCGAGAAACCAGTGTCCGGCGGGGCTTTCGGGGGGATCCGTCTGAACGCCGAGATTTTCCAAATCCGCGCGGGTTCCCAGATAGAGGACGGCGTGGGGCCAGAAGCCGGGGAGGAAGAGATTGCTCAGGGCGTCGTCATGGCGGGTGACGAAGACGTCGCCGGGCTTGGCGCGGGAGAGGATTTCATTCCTGAGTGCGGCGGTGATGCGTTTCGGGGCTCCGGCGGGTTTCAATCCGGGCTGGCGGAGTTCGGCGATGGCGCTGCCGGATGCCTTGAAGAGTCCGAACATCACCTGGCTCCATGCCGAGCGATGCCTCCGGAGGAAGGAAAACCAGCGGTAGGCGAAAAGACGCTTCAGGGCGTCGCTGCGCCGGCGCTCGATGGTCGGTTCCTCGGCTTCCAGCAGCAGGAGCAGCGCCGTCATTTCCGGATGGGTCGATGCGAGGGAGAGGATTTCGGTCCGGTGGCGGAAATAGAAATCCGCCGCCGCGATGAAACGGCGGGGGTTTTTCGAGCTCGAGACCGCCTTATATAAAGCGGTGAAGGTTTTCCGCGGGATGCTGGCGGCCGGATCCTCCTCGTCGAGCTTCTTCCAGACGACATCACGGTCCTTCGCGAGGTCAATGACAAAGCGGGTCGCGCGCATCAGCACGCAGGCACAGGCGAACGCGGCGGCGAAAACGGGCAGGCGGTCGCGCCACTCGACGTCGCGTCCGCC
>DATLIO010000457.1:0-3612 GCA_035539355.1 Luteolibacter sp. | reverse complement strand
ACATCATCATGACCGACGGCGACTGCATCCCGCGCGAGGATTTCCTCGAGGTGCATGCGAAGCACGCCGCTCCCGGAGTGTTCCTTTCCGGCGGCTACTGCAAGCTGCCGATGGACCTGAGCAAGGCGATCACGCTGGAGCAGATTGATTCCGGGATCATTTTCGACGCCGCGTTCCTCCGTGAAAACGGGCTGAAGGAAATCTCGCCGACCGTCCGCGTGGCGCTGCCGCCTTTCCTCGGGAAAGCGATGGATCTCATCACGCCGACCAAGCCGACCTGGAACAATTGCAACGCGTCCGGCTGGACCGAAGACCTCATCGCCGTGAACGGCTTCAATGAGGACATGCAATACGGCGGGGCCGACCGCGAGCTCGGCGAACGTCTGGCGAACCGCGGCATCGAGGGCGTCCAGATCCGCAACCAGGCGATCGTCCTGCATCTCGACCACAAGCGCGGCTACAAGACGCCGGAGACGATGAAAAAGAACATGGCGATCCGTGAAGCGGTGGTTGCCAGCGGCAGTACGTGGTGCGCCAACGGAATCCGGAAAACGCCGCAACCGTGAGTTCATTCGGCAAGAGCTTGGAGGCATGGGTCCGGAAACTCCGGCCTCACCTGCGGCCCTCCTACCGGAAAGCCTACGCCTCGCTTCTCGGCAGAAAACTCAGCCAGCGGAAACCGGGCGAACCGATCGTCTGCTGCGACTTCGCGGACGGTGCGATCGATGCCGTCGGCGGACGTTACTATTTCAGCCTCGTGCTCGATCTGATCGACGCCGGTTATTTTCCCGTGTTCACCGCGCGACGGCTGACGGTCTCCACCTTCGGAACGAGCAAGGTGAAATCGCTTCTGTTGGAAAAGCGTCTCGGTGCCATCGGGTCGGTCGACGGGTTGGATGAGCCGTTTCTTCTCATCACGGATACCGATGCGAAACCGGCGAAGGCGACGAAGATCGTCCGTGTCGGTTACGGGCAGCGTCTTCCCGTTGGAAAAGGCGAGATTCCGTTTCCGGTGTTCGTCCATCCGCGGATCGCGATCGGAGACAAGCTGCCGTTTTCCTATGATCCGGAAGCGGAGCGGCCGGTGCGGCTCTTCTTCGGCGGCAACACGGAGGAAGGCAAATACGACAAGAACGTCATTGGTGAAGTCTATCACATGCTGACCCGGCGTGAGATGATCGCGGCCGTCGTGGATCAGGTCGGCGAAGAGCGGATCCGTCGTCCGATGGAGGCGAACGCATGGTTGGCTTCGAATGAGCCGAGCGACTTCGTTCTTGTCGAAACACAGAAGTGCAAGATCCCCGCGGAGCGTTGGCTCGATGCGATGGCGAAGGCGGATTTCTTCCTCGCCTGTCCCGGAGTCGGCATGCCGCTCTGCCACAACCTGATCGAGACGATGGCGACCGGAACGGTGCCGATCCTCCAATACTCGGCCTATCTGACACCGCAGCTTGAAGACGGGGTGAACTGCCTCGCCTTCCACGATGAAGCGTCATTGCGGAGTGTGATCGATCGCGTGCTTTCGATGGATGGGCAGGAGATCCTGAGCCTGCGTCGTGGAGCCAAGGCCTACTATGACACTTATCTCGCACCGGGTTGTTTCGCGGAGCGTCTGTTGAAGGATGAAAATCCGGACACGACCCTGCTGATGAACTCCTACCGCGTCCCACGCTGATGAAAACGATCGCGGAACATCTCGCCGGCACTCCGCTTGATCCGTTTCTCCGAAAGGTGGCCACGCAGAGATCGCTGGAGAAGTGGCCGAAATTTCTCGCGAAGCCGGTTTCGAAGCTCGTCTGGAGCGGCGGTTACCAGCACCTGAAGAAGTTCGATCACGATTACACGTTTTCACGCGAAGGCACCGATCTCGTGTCCATGTCGAGGAATGGAGAGGAAGTGAAACGCTTCGAACGTCTGGGTGATCTGATCGGTCCGATGGACAGGCCGGTCAGCCTTGTGACACTCGGCCCCTCGGCGAAGGAGCATGATTGGGAGGCGGTGAAGGCTTCCGGCAGGATGATCGTGGCGGTTTCCGGTGGCGGGACCTTTCTCAAGGAGCGCGGCATCACGCCTGATCTGCTGGTCGTGAGTGATCCGGATTTCAGCAAGGCGGCGGGTTATCATGTCGTCAACGTGCCGGGTGTCCCGCTGGTCATCGAGTATCGCGCGGCCGCGGCCCTGCACCGGCATTTCCCCGAAGCGCTTGAAGGGCGCCGCATCGCGGTGATCGAACGGGTGAACAAATGGTATGGCCTTCCGGCGTTCGATCGTGACGGGCTGGACAAGGTGAACGCCGCTTCCGGTTCGCCGTTCCATATTTCGGACGTGCCGGACAAATTGCTCAGGGCGGGTTGGTCGGATCGTCCCGAATGGGGGTTTTTCCCGTCGGCGACCGTCGCGATCATGGCGTTGCAGGTCATCATCGCTTTGGGGGCGAAGGACATCGAAATCATCGGCATGGATCTCGGCGGAGGGAACAGCCTCTATTCGGATGTCGGGAAAAGCCGTCTGGCGGAGGAGTATCAGGCGGTGATCCTCCCGTCCTTCCTGGAGATGGGCGAAGCGCTTTCCGGCAAGGGAACCGACATTCGGAACCTCTCTCCGACATGCCCATTGCCACCCTCGGTTTTCAAGATATGATCGCGGCTTCCCGCCACCCATGTTCTTCAAGAAAATCCTCAACAAACTCTTCAGGAACAAAGAGTATGGTTATATCAGGCCATTGCCTAACATTCTGTTGTGCCGCGCGCTGAGATCCCATCAGAAGCAGGATTTCTTTTTCTACAACCACGCGGTCTGGACCCGCGTTTCGATGTTCGCGACGATCAGCCTGACGATCCGGCGGTTTCCGTCGTATTTCTCGGACCTTCCGAACATCTCGTTCCAGAACTCGGAAAAAAGGGACCCGAAGCCCGGGTATTTTACCATCTTCTGTGAGAAAGGCTGGCTGCCGCGTGAAGCCTATCAGATTTCATCGCTGGGCGTGAACCAGCATCATCACGTGATGGGGCTGTTGAACCAGGACGCGGAAAAGATCGTCACCGGACTTTCGGAGGAAGAATATGAACGCCGGATCGCGAAACTCCGCGAGGATTTCATCGATCTGAAGGCGCCGGACGATCTCTGCAGCCGCCCGTTTTTCCTTTTCGCATTGCAGATCCCGACGGACCTGAACTTCAAGCGCAGCGGACTGGAGATCGCATCGATCGCGAAGGATCCGGACGCGGCGCCGCGGATCAGGCGGCATTTCAGCGAACAGATCGCCGCCTTGAATCCGGATGCCCGCGTGCTGTTCCTCCAGCATCCTTTCGGCAAACAGTCCGATCCGGATATCGAACTGATGCCGGATCATGTTTATGTCCGGAACACCCGGAAACTGCGGGCGTTGGATCTGGCGACATCGCCGAACTGCCGTGGTGTGATCACGATCAATTCCAACACGATCAACGAAGCGCTGTTGTTCGGCCTGCCGGTGTTCCAGTTGGGCGATTTCATCATCAAGGCGTTTCCCAACCAGTTTTTCCCTTACACATTCGAAGAGTTTCTCGCGGATCCCGGGAAGTGCCGGTCCATCTCGCAGCCGCGCCACTACATCGGGACGATTCTGGAGAA
>DATLIO010000456.1:0-2274 GCA_035539355.1 Luteolibacter sp. | reverse complement strand
ATTGACGGTTTGGACTGTTTGGATTCACGATTGGCGTGCCGGTGACCGGCGGAGAGGTTTCTCAGCGCGTATTAATTAGAAGCGGAAGTGAGCGAAGGCGCGGTTGGCCTGTGCCATCTTGTGAACGTCGTCACGCTTGCGGACGGCACTGCCTTGGTTGTTGGCAGCATCCTTGATCTCGTTGGCGAGAGCGACGTGCATTGGGGTACCCTTGCGGTTGCGGGCGTACTGAACGAGCCAGCGCATGGCGAGGGACTCGGAACGGTCAGCGGCAACTTCGAGCGGCACCTGGTAGGTCGCACCACCGACACGGCGGGACTTGACCTCAACACGTGGCTTGGCGTTTTCAACGGCACGGGTGATGACTTCGAGAGGATCGACGGTGTCGATGCCTTCGTTCGCACGGTCGATCGCAGCGTAGACGATGCGTTGGGCGAGGGAGCGTTTCCCATCGCGCATGATCTTGCTGATGAGGTGACCGACGAGTGGGCTGGCGTAACGGGCGTCGCTACGGTCGGGCTTGGTGAAGATGCGCTTGCGGCGTGGCATGGCAGTTAGGAGATGGAATTAAGATTAGCGAAAATTACTTCTTACCGCCTTTTTTGGCAGGAGCGGCAGCGGCTTGACCCGGCTTCGGACGCTTCGCGCCATACTTGGAGCGGGATTGACGGCGCTTATCGACGCCAAGGGTGTCGAGCGAACCACGAACGATGTGGTAGCGGACACCCGGAAGGTCTTTCACCCGTCCACCACGGACGAGGACGATGGAGTGCTCCTGGAGGTTGTGTCCTTCACCGCCGATGTAGGCGATGACTTCGAATCCGTTGGTAAGGCGGACCTTGGCGACCTTACGAAGCGCGGAGTTCGGCTTCTTCGGCGTGCGGGTCATCACTTGGAGACAGACGCCGCGGCGCTGCGGACAGTTCACGAGAGCGGGTGACTTCGACTTTTCGGCCGGAGTGAGGCGTCCCTTGCGAACGAGCTGGTTGATGGTCGGCATGATTTCCTTGCGGTGGTTTCAGATTTTCCTTTCGAGGGATGATCCGGAGCGACGACAAGGCGACCTTGAAGTAGCTTTTTTCCGGAGCTGCACCCGATATTCCCCGATGTGGTGGCGAGCCTCGTCAAAACGTCGGCAGGCCGCGTGGGGGCGGCGAAGATAGGTACCGAAGGCGACCCTGCAAGCCCTAATTTTGTCGTTTCGGAAAAATTTTGAGAAATTTCCGGAAATTTTCGTAAAATGCCTGCGAGGCTTAGAAACCACGGGAAAAATCCACCCTGCCGTGCTTCCGGAATCACGCGGAAACCGGCTCGTCCGCGGACGAAACAAGGCTCAGAAGCCCCGGAAAACGTCCCTCGATGTCATCCCGCCGCAGCGTCGTCATGCATTTCGTGCCTTCCGCGGCGGTGTGGATCAACCCGGCATCCCGGAGCACCTCGAAATGGTGGGAACGCGTCGCTTTGGAAATATCCAGCGGCACTTCATTGCAGGCGAGCGGGCGATCCTGCGCCAGCAGTTCACGGACGATCGCAATCCGGCACGGATCCGAAAGCGCCTGCATCACAGCGGGAAGCGTGACTTCGGAAATTTCAGGGTGCTCGTAAACCTTCATGCGATGAATATACACCGTGTATCTTGTTCGACAATGGTCGAAGTTTCTTTTTGACGGGCATAAGAACCGCTCTACGGTTCGATACCAATCGAACAAATTATGTCGAACCTCCTCTCACCCATCAAGATCGGCGCCTGGGACCTGCCGAACCGAGTGATCATGGCTCCCCTCACCCGTTGCCGCTCCAGCGCCGGGCGCGTGCCGAACGACCTGATGGTGGAATATTACAAGCAGCGGGCCGCGTTCGGACTGATCATCACCGAAGCGACATCGGTCACCGCCCAAGGCGTCGGCTATCCTGACACCCCGGGCATCTGGTCGGACGAGCAGGTCGCAGGCTGGAAAAAAGTCACCGAAGCCGTTCATACTGAAGGCGGCCGGATCATCCTGCAACTCTGGCACGTCGGCCGGGTTTCGGATCCTCTTTATCTGAATGGCGAACTCCCCGTCGCCCCGAGCGCCGTCCGCCCCGCCGGTCACGTCAGCCTGGTGCGCCCGATCAAGGAATTCGTCACGCCCCGCGCGCTTGAGGCGGAAGAACTCCCGGGAATCATCGAGGCTTACCGCAAGGGAGCGGAAAATGCCAAAGCCGCCGGATTTGACGGAGTCGAAATCCACGGTGCGAACGGCTATCTGCTCGACCAGTTCCTCCAGGATTCCA
>DATLIO010000455.1:0-10500 GCA_035539355.1 Luteolibacter sp. | reverse complement strand
TCGTAAAACCGGGCGAGGAGGGAAAGGACGGTCGTTTTGCCCGCACCGGTCGCACCTACGAGGGCGATCGTACTTCCGGCCGGTGCCTCGATGTCGACCCCATGGAGCGTCGGCTGCTCCTGATAGGCGAACGAGACGTTTTCAAAGCGGACGTTGCCGGCGATTTTTTCCGGAAGATCGTCCCCGCCGGTGGCGTTCGCTTCGTTTCCGGAATCGAGGATCTCGAACACCCGGTCCGCGGCGGCGCGGCCGGAAAGCAGCATCTGGTTGAGGTTGTTGAGCTGGTTGATCGGCTCGTAGAACAGCGAGAGGAAAAGCAGGAAGCGGGTGAAATCGCCCATGCTCATGTCCCCCGACATCACCCGCGCGCCGCCGAACGCGAGCACGAGGACATAGCCGGTCATGCGGATGAACGACATGCCCGGCGAATAGATGGCCCACCATTTCATCATCCGCAGCGAGGCGACGCGCAGGACGTCCGAGAAATGGTTGAAGCGGGCGTGCTCGGCGGTTTCGGCCGCGTAGGCCTTGATCTGGCGGACGCCGGAGATGTTGTCGTGCAGCAGCGCGTTGAGATCCGATGCGGCCTCGCGCTGGTTCTTGTAGCGGTCGCGCCCGGCGGTGGAGTAGATCCACGCGCCGATCGCCAGCACCGGGACGGGCAGCGTCGCCCATGCCGCGACCTGCGGGCTGAGCACGAAGAGCAAAATGCCGATGCCGATGACCTGGAGGACGGCGATGACACCCTGTTCGATGCCATCGATGAGCACGCGCTCCATGTTCGTCACGTCCTCGACGACCCGGGTCATGATGTCGCCGGTGCGGCGGGTGTCGAACCACTGGAGCGGGAGACGCTGGATTTTCTCATAAAGGTCCGACCGGATGTCGAAGATCACCTTTTGCTCGAAGACATTGTTCAGCAGGATCCGCAGCGCGTTCAGGCCGTCCTTCGCGAGGAATCCGAAGAGCGCGACGGCGATCCAGAACCCGAATTCACCGTGGCGGGAAGGGTTCGGGATGATGTGGTCGACGACGTAACCGGTGGTATTCGGGAACACGAATACCGCCGCCGTCATCCCGACGGCACAAAAAAGCTGGGCGGCTGCAAGGAACGGATAATTCCGGAGGTATGAGAAAACGCGAAGAATGGACTTCATGCGAGGGCGGCTGGATCAGGCGTCTGGGTGAATACTTTGTAGATCCGCGTTGAATTATTGCCGCGGCTGGCTGAAATTTGGATTGCGGTGGGGAAAAGGGAATTCCTAATGTTCTTCTCACACGCGGAATTCACAGTTTCACAATAAAACCCCATGTCCTCCAAAATCTTCGGAACGCTTACACTTATTGCGCTCGCGATCGCCTGTTTCATCGGTCTCAAGAACAAGGCCGCCTATCAGAACGAGATTGTCACGCGGCAGGAAATCCAAAGCAAACTCGAGAAAACCCAAGCCCGCCTGACCAAGGCGAAGAAGGATCTCGCTGACACCCAGGCCGCTCACGACGAGATGAAGGCCGAGATTCCGAAAGTCCAGGCCCAGAAGGACGACCAGGAAAAGGCCAACGAAGCGCTGTCCGCGACCAAAACCGCGAAGGCAGCGGAAGTCGAAGCGAACAAGGCCAAACTCGACCAGGCCCGCGAAAAAACCGCATCCCTGGGTAACATCAAGGATCTGGCATCCAAGATGGGCGCGATGATCGCCGAGGTCAAAGGCCTCGAAGATTCGGTCCGGGAGAGCGAAGCCAGACTTGCGAGCCTCACCAACGAGAACACCGGTGTCGAAGCCCGCGTCGTCAAACAACGTGAGGACGCTGAAAAGCGCTCGAAAGGCGAATCCCTTCCCGAGCTGAAGACCCACATCGCCGCCGTCTACCCGAGCTGGGGCTTTGTCACGCTGGCGGCGGGCAACACTTCCGGTGTGATCACCAATTCCACCCTCGATGTCATCCGTGATGACGAGGTCATCGCGAAACTCCTGGTCACCGCCGTCGAGCGCAACACCGCTTCGGCGAGCATCATCCCGGATACGGTCAAGGCGGACGTCACTCTCGCGGCCGGCGACCGCGTGGTGCCCGGTGTGAAAGTCTCTACCCCTGCTCCAGCGGCTTCGCCTGCTCCGGTCCCAGCCAACTGATCGCCGAAACCCGCATCCAACCCATTTCAAAAAACTCCGATGAAAGTAATCGCAAACGCTTTTCTGATCCTCGCCGCAGGGGCCGCGGCCTATTTCTCCTACGCTCAGTCGCAGAAATTCGAGTCCCAACAGGCGATCCGGCTTGAGACGACCAAAACCGAGGCGACGACCTCGGCCGAAGCCGACGGCACCAACAAGCAATACAAGGACGAGCAGGCGGCCCTCGCTGAATCGACCCGCAAGCGCGACGAGATCGTCCAGGGCATCACCGCGTTGAAAGCCGCGGAAACGTCCCTCAAGCGTGACATCGCAGGTGTTGAGAACGAACTCGCGACCCAGAAGCAGGAACTCGCCGAACTCGACAAGGCGATCGAAGAGCTGCAGAAAGTCGTCGGAACCCTCGGCGGCGACGTCACCATCGACAACATCGGCGACAAGATCGTCGAGTTCGAGAAGAGCATGAAGGAAAAGAAGGCGAAGATGGACGAGCTCACCACCCTCATCGATGGTGCGCAGAAAAAGATCGCCGCTTCCCGTGCCGAATCCAAGCGTCTCAGCGACCGTGCTGTTGAAAGCGCCGTCCGCATCAGCCGCAATGCGTTGGAAGCCGTTGTCACCGCCGTCAACCAGGACTGGGGATTCCTCGTCATCGGTGCCGGTTCGAACTCCGGATTCACCCCGCAATCGAGCCTGCTCGTGAAGCGTGACGGCAAACTGATCGCCCGCGTTCGCCCGACGGCGATCGAGGCGACCCAGACGATCGCCGACATCGATCTCGACAGCCTTGCTCCGGGCGTCCGCATCCAACCGGGTGACCGCGTGATCGTTGCGACACCGGCCGCCAACTGATCGTTTCTTTTTTCAACGACCAAGCTCCGCGGACTTGCACACCGCGGAGCTTGTTTTACGTTCAGGCCATGCGTCCGACCGTCATCCTCCTGCTCCTTGCCTCCGCAGTGCTTGGTCTCAGCTCCTGTGTGAAAGAGCCCGAGAAAAAACCGGTCGGCCCCGGCAGCGAGACGAGCCGCATTCCATGGAACTCACCGGTCCCCGGACAAGGCCAGGGCCAGCTCGGTATGATGGATCAGAACCGCTACCGCCGCTGAACGGTCAATCCCGGTGATACGGCATTCCCGCTTTCATCGAGGCCAGCCGGTAAAGTTGCTCGAGCAGGATCACCAGCGCGAGTTCGTGCTGGAGTGTGAAGGGTGAGACCGAGATCAGCAGATCGCATTTCGAACGGAGTTCCTCGTTGTGCCCGTCGGCCGCGCCGATCAGGAACGAGACCGCTTTGACATCCCCGCGCATCTCCAGTGATTCGATGCGCTGGAGGAATTTGCGGGTGTCGAGCGCCTGCCCCCTTTCATCGAGGCCAATCCGATAGGTGCCTTCGGATCGCTCCAACAGGCGGGCGGAGACCTCGTCGCGGGATCCGGCTTTCACGATGTCGAGTTCATGCGAGCCGAAGCGGGAAAGGCGTTTGAGATACTCGTCGACGCCGGCTTTCGCGTAAGCCAAAGCGGGTTTGCCTGCGACAATGATTCGGATCTGCATGACGACGCTTCGAAGCTTGCCGCACCGTTCGGACGCAGCCAATGTCATTCCGCATGAAGTTCGTTCCCTTGTTCCTGTCCGCAGTCCTCGTCTCGTGCAGCCAGCCCGGCCCGGTGGTTCCTGAAACCAAGGTGGAGAAGCAGATGATCAGCCTGCTCCAGAAATTCGATCTCTTCGATACCGATGGCAACGGCAAGCTGGATGAACAGGAGCTCTCCCACAACACCTCCGGCCATCCGGCGAATGAGATCATCGATTTCTACGACCTGAACAAGGATCGCAAGGTCTCGCTGCGGGAAGCGCAGAGAGGCTTCTCACGGATCGATGAAGCCGAGAAAGCGGCGAATCACAAACACTGACCGTCCACCGGTCAGTTCTCCGCCAGCTTGTGGTTCAAGGTGATGGATTTGCGGAGGGCGCGCATGACTTCGACCAGTCCCTGATGGCCTTTGGCCGCTTCCGCGCAAGCGGGGTCGGTCGATGCGTTGCGGCTGACGTGGCGGCCGATGACGCCGTGCAGCTGGATCATGCGGGTCTCGATGACACCGATCTCGGCCCGGTGGGTCGAGATGTCCTTGTTGGCATCCCCGATGATCTGGAACGTTTTTGACGCCAGGCTGTATTGATCCTTTTTGAGTTCCTTGATCCGTTCGCTGATTTCGCTGATCTGGTTGTCGCCGGCTTCGATCTGGGTGGCGATTTCGGATCGTTCGGATTTCAGGGCGGCGAATTTCGTCTTGAGCTGGGTGAGTGACGATTGGATTTGCTCGAGATCGGAAGGTCCCGGTTTCAGCTCGTCGCCTTGGGAGGCGAGGACTTCGGATTTGACCTTGAGTCCATCGTAAGTGCGGCGGATTTCCTTCGCCGCGGCCACGACCTCGGCCCTCCGCACCGCGAGTTTGTTGAGTTGCGTGACGATCTCGTTTTTCTCCTCGTTGAGCTTCAGCTCGGGCTCCGACGAAACGTTGAGAAGCTCGGCCCGTTCCTCGTGGGCCTTGCCGAGGCGTTCCTGGCATTCCGCGATCCTGGCTGCGAGCGCCTTGTGTTCGGTGGTGAGTTTCCGGAGATTCCAATAATCCGCCGCAAGGCTTTCAACGGGTTCCACCCGCTCCCAGATGACCGCGCCGAGTTGCACCTCCGCCTCACGGAGAAGGTGCGTTTCCGCCGCGGCCTCGCTCATTCGTTGGTTCCGGCGGTGGATGCCGAAGGCCCGGGCGATGCGTGAAAGGAGGTAACGGGTGGACGTCATGAACGGTGTTATTTCCGCACCTTCTGCTGGAGTGCGGCGATGACGTTGTAGTCCTCGAGGGTGGTGATGTTGCCGCTGATTTCTCCTTTGGTGACGAGTTCCTTCAACAGGCGGCGCATGATCTTGCCGGAACGGGTCTTCGGAAGACCGGGTGTGCAGTAGATGTCGTCCGGTTTGGCGATGGCGCCGATGACGGACCCGACATGGGCGCGCAGCTCGGCGACCAGCTTTTCGGATTCCTCGAAACCGGTCTTGAGGGTGACGAATGCTGCGACGGCCTGGCCTTTCATGTCGTCCGGGCGGCCGACGACGGCGGCTTCGGCGACGGCGGGGTGGCCCACGAGGGCGCTTTCGATCTCGGCCGTGCCGAGGCGGTGGCCGGAAACGTTGAGCACGTCATCAAGGCGGCCGATGATCCAGAAGTTGCCGTCCTTGTCACGGCGGGCGCCGTCACCGGCGGTGTAGAGGCCCGGGTAGTCGGAGAAGTAGGTCGCATTGAAGCGCGCCTTGTCGCCGTAGATCGTGCGGGTCATCGAAGGCCATGGTTTGCGGATGACAAGCCGGCCGTCTTCGTTGGCTTTGCACTCTTTGCCGGCGTCATCGAGGATCGCGGCATCGATGCCGAAGAACGGACGGGTCGCGGTGCCGGGTTTGCAAGGCGTCGCGCCCGGGATCGGCGAAATGAGGATCGCGCCGGTTTCGGTCTGCCACCAGGTATCCACGATGGGGCAGCGGCCGCCGCCGATGTGCTTGTGATACCAGTTCCACGCTTCCGGGTTGATCGGCTCACCGACGGAGCCGAGCAGGCGCAGCGACGAGAGATCATAGGCCGCCGGGAAATGGTCGCCGGCCTTGATGAAGGCGCGGATGGCGGTGGGTGCGGTGTAGAAGATGGTGACGCCGTATTCCTCGATCATTTTCCAGAACCGGCCGAAGTCCGGCTCGTTCGGCGCGCCTTCATACATCACCTGGGTGACGCCGTTGGCGAGCGGGCCGTAGACGATGTAGGAGTGGCCGGTGATCCAGCCGACGTCAGCGGTGCACCAGTAGACATCCTCGTCCCGCATGTCGAAGATGTACTTGCAGGTCGAGTAGGTGCCGGTGAGGTAGCCGCCGGAGGTGTGGAGGATGCCCTTGGGTTTTCCGGTGGAACCGGAGGTGTAGAGAATGAAGAGCGGGTGCTCCGAATCGAAGGGTTTCGCGACGTGTTTGTTGGAAACCTCGGTGATTTCCTCGTGCCACCACGAGTCGCGGCCGGAGACCATCTTGATGTCGTTGCCGGTGCGCTTGAGGACGATGACGCGTTTGATTTTCGCGGCGGTGTAGCGGGAAAGCGCTTCGTCGACGGCCGGTTTGAGAGGGATGACCTTGCCGCGGCGCCAGCCACCGTCGGCGGTGATGACGGCGACGGAGCCGGAGTCTTCAAGACGGTCGAGGATCGCTTCGGAAGCGAATCCACCGAAGACGACGTTGTGCACCGCGCCGATGCGGGCGCATGCGAGCATGGCGAATGCGGCTTCGGGAACCATCGGCATGTAAATCAGGACGCGGTCGCCCTTTTTGATGCCGTTCTTTTCGAGGACGTTCGCGAAGCGGCAGACTTCCCTGTGGAGCTGGGCGAAGGTGATGACGCGTTTGTCGCCGGGTTCGCCTTCCCAGATGATGGCCGCTTTGTTTTTCCGCGGGCCGACGGCATGGCGGTCGACGCAGTTTTCCGCGACGTTCAGTTTTCCGCCATCGAACCATTTCGCGAACGGAGGTTTCCAATCGAGGACTTTCGACCATGGCTTCTGCCAGAGCAGTTCCTTGGCTTCGCCGGCCCAGAATTTCTCGGGCTGCTCGATGGATTCTTTGTAAAGCCTGTTGTAGGCCGCCATCGAAGGGATGCGGGCCTTGGAAGAGAATTCCTTGGACGGCTTGTGGATGATTTCCGGGGCGGGTTTGGCCTTCGATGACTTGCTCATGGGTTCGATGTCGGGAAAAACGCTTTTAGAAGCGTCTACAATGCGGAGACTAGGAATCCGCATTCGGGTGAGCAAGCAGGCAGTTCGGGGAAATTGAGAACCAAGGCAATGAATTGCCTGCATTTCCGATGCCTCACACGACGGTCAATGCGACCGCGTGAACCTCATTTCGGGTTTTTCATCAACAACTCCACTTCCCGGTCATTGAGAAGGGCGTAGCGGCCGGGTTCGAGATCGCCGAGCCAGAGGGAGCCGATGCGGACGCGCAGCAGCTTGGTCACCTGATAGCCGAGGGCTTCGAACATCACGCGGATCTGACGTTTCGCGCCATGATCGAGGACGATTTTGATGCGGCGGGCGGAAAGCCGTTCGATGGCCTTGGCCTTCAGTTTTCCGCCTTCGGTGTAGACGCCTTCGAGAAATTGGTCGAGGTGCTCGTTTTCGAACGACTGGTTCGAAGTGACCAGGTACTCCTTCTCCACCGATTTCGAAGGGTGCATCAGCTTCTGCGAAAGATCACCGTCGTTGGTGAGGATGAGCAGACCTTCGGAATCGCGGTCAAGCCGGCCGACGTGGTGCAGGGAATGCAGCGAAGGCGGCAGGAGCGTGTAGATCGTGTCCCGGCCGAGTTCGTCCTCACGGGTGCAGACGTAACCGCGTGGCTTGTGGAATGCCATCACGCTCAGGGCATTCGGGGAAACGCGCTTGCCGTCCAGCCGGACATGATCGGCCGGGGTGATGCGGGTGCCCATGTTGACGCAAGGCGATCCGTTCACCTCGACCCGTCCGGATTGGATGAGTTCATCGCAGGCGCGGCGTGAGCCGACGCCGCAGGAGGCGAGGTATTTGTTGAGGCGGACGCCGTCGTTCATGGCCAAAGTGCGTTAAGCGAAAAAAGCGCGGAACCCGTAGGATTCCACGCGGATTCGGAAAAACCGAAGAAAGGGATCAACCCTCGTGCTTGGTTTTCGGAAGGCCGACAGGTGAGCGGCCGGCTTTCCATTCGCCACGCTCCTTGAGGAGTTTGACGCGCTCGAAGCGCTTGAGGACGGAGCGTTTGCCGCCGACGGTGGCGCTTGCTTTGAGGCTGTTATGCTTGGACATCGCGTGATGTGGTTGAGAGATTTCGCAGGGAAGGGGCGCGGAGGCTACGGGCGACCGGGGCCGGTGGCAATAGGAAAATGCGGGTGAGGGAAATTCGTGGCGCGGGTGTTTTGATCCGTTCAGTGAGGGGCTGGCGCGCCTTTGAGGCCCAGTTGGTTGAACACGGGAACGAGGGTTTCGAGCCACTTCTGGTATCCGGCGGGGCTGATGTGGACGAGATCGGCCGCGAAATATTCCGGGATCGGCTTTCCTTCCGGGGTCGCGACCGGAGTGAAAAGATCCACCAAGGTGACGTTCGGGTGGTTTTTCGAAACCTTGGCGATCCGGGCGTTCAGATCGGCGCGGGCGCCGGGCTTCTGCGGCGCTTTGGGATCGGCGCTCGGCGGTCCTTGCGCGAGGATGACCGGGAGTTTCGGATCGTAGGCCTTCACCAGATCGAGCATCGCGGAAATGTTGGACTCGGTGTTCGCGGGATCCCCGTGGGCGCTCAGATCGTTGCCGCCGACGAGAAGCATGATCGCCCGGGGTTTGAGGTCGAGGACGTCTTCCTTGAACCGGAAAAGCACGCCGCGGCTGGTGTCCCCACCAACGCCCCGGTTGGCGATTTTCAGTCCCGGAAACGCTGCGGCAAGGACGGGAGCCTTCCAGCCGGCGGTGAGGGAATCCCCGACGAGCACGACGGCACCCTGGTCCTTGGCCCGTTGGGTCCAGAAATATTTCCGGTTGTCCACCATCCAGCCGAAGGACCGGATCGGTCCCTTTCCGGGCCATGCGGCCTCATTCTTGGGATCCGGGTAAGGCGTCGGCCCATCGACCTGCGCGCGGGCGGCGATCGGGGTGAGCGAAAGGATTCCGGCGAGGGCGATGAGGATTTTCGGGTGGGATTTCACGAACATAAATGCAGGCAGTCACTTGGTTTCCCGTGGCGGGAAATCAAGTGTGCCAGGGGTGATGCGTTAACCAAAGGGTGGTTTCATCCGACAACACTGGCCGGATCACCGAAAACGTAGCCTTTGGCGAGCGTCTGGTAGGTTTCGATCTGCGAAGCCACCCATGCGGAATCCCGGCCCAGCTCGGCGGCCATGATTTCGGCGACTTTCGGGGCGGCTTCGATGCTGGCGCGCGCGTTGAGGAGGAGACCGCGGCTGCGGCGGGACAGGACGTCCTCGACGGTGCGGGCCATTTCCTCGCGGACGTGCCAGATCACTTCCCCGGCCGTGAGCGTGAGATCCGGGTGGAGTTGTTCCGGTTTTCCGAGGGCCCGGATGGCGGTGGCATCGGCCCCGTAAGGACGGAGGTTCACTTCCGGAATCGGGGTGTGCGTCCAACCGCGGATCTGGAGCGTTTCGGTTTCGCAGCGCTTCTGATCGACTCCGGAAACCATTTCCGCCTGATCGATGACATCCTCGGCCATTTTCCGGTAGGTGGTCCACTTGCCGCCGGTGACGGTGATGAGCCCGCTGTTGGAAACCAGGATCGTGTGGTCCCGGGAAATCGCGGCGGTGCTCGTGTCGTCTCCGGATTTCACGAGCGGACGCAGGCCTGCGAAAATGCTGAGCACGTCTTCCGGACGGGGGTCCTTGGTGAGGTATTTCGCGGCGTGCTCCATCACGAACTCGACTTCCGAGGCAAGGGCGCGCGGTTCCATCGACTTTTCGTTGAGCGGCGTGTCGGTGGTGCCGACGACGACGCAATCATGCCATGGCACCGCGAAAAGAACGCGGCCGTCGGCGGTTTTCGGAATCATGATCGCCGCATTGCCGGGAAGGAATTCCTTCGGCAGCACGATGTGGATGCCCTGGCTGACGGTGACCATCGGCTTCGAGGCGGCTTCGTCCTTGGAGCGGAGATCATCGACGAAGATCCCGGTGGCGTTGATGACGCAGCGGGCGTGGACCTGGAAAGGTTCGCCGGTTTCCAGATCGACCGCGTCGACTCCGCTGACAAGTCCGTCCGTTTTCAACAGGCCGGTGCATGCCGCGTAGTTCAGGATCTTCGCGCCGAGGCCGGCGGCGGTCTGGGCGAGGTTCACCGCCAGCCGTGAGTCGTCGAACTGGCCGTCGTGGTACATCACGCCGCCGGTCAGGTTTTCCGTTTCCACCGTCGGAATGCGTTCGACGGTCTCTTCCTTTGAAAGCCATTTGCTGGGGCCGAGGCCGAGTTTTCCGGCGAGCTGGTCGTAGACCTTCATGCCGATCCCGTAGAACGGACCTTCCCACCAACTGTAGTTCGGGATGACGAACGACAGGTCGTGGACGAGGTGCGGCGCGTTTTTCGTCAGGCGGCCGCGTTCGCGCAGCGCTTCGAGAACCAGCGAAACATTCCCTTGCTGGAGATAGCGCACGCCGCCGTGCACGAGCTTCGTCGAGCGGGAGGAAGTGCCTTTCGCGAAATCCGCTTGTTCCAGCAGTACGACGGAATGTCCGCGCGACGCCGCATCGAGGGCGGCTCCGAGGCCGGTCGCCCCGCCTCCGATGACGCAGAAGTCGTAGGGCTT
>DATLIO010000454.1:0-3700 GCA_035539355.1 Luteolibacter sp. | reverse complement strand
GCTCCGCCCGGATGGGCGCAGATCTTCATCGTGAATTTCCCCTCGCGGTCCGGCACCTCCTCATCGGTGCAGAAATCGAAAACCGTCATCACCACCCGGAACACCTTCTCCCCTTCCACCGGCTTTTCCGCGAATTCGGCGACCCGCCCGCCGAAGCCATCCAGGAAAGGCTCCGCCACCACCTTCGGATCCTGCGAGCCGCGCGTCCGCACCATCAGCAGATGCCTTTCCTCCCGGCCCAGATGGCGGGAGAATGGCACGACGAACGCCACATCGGTCGCCCCCTCCATTTTGTTGAACCTGACTTCGGTGCTGTCGAACGACGAGAAGACCGCCAGCCCTTTCGCCAAAACGCTTCTTTCCAGCTCCTCACGCGGCGTGGTGGTCTCCATCAGGGGCAGCCGCTCTTCGAGCGATTGCGCCGCGAGAAATCTCCCGAGCACCTCCGCCGACCGCGTGATGACCGAGGTCACGTCCAGCCCCTCCGGCGGAATCCTCGGGTCCAGCGCCGGATTGATGGCCGGCTCCTTCGCGGCTTCCTCCTTTTTCACCACCGCCGCCACCGCGTGCGCAGCCACTTTCTTTTTCTCCGGCGCCCGTTTCGCGATGCCGACGGCCGCCAGGCACCCGATCATCACCACCAACGCCCCGGAAATCCATGCCGCGGCCCGCCAGCTCCCGCTCGTCGGCTTTGCTCCGGCCACGGGCTCCAGATACTGCGCCGATGCCGGTTGGAACGAGGGCAGCGGTTTCGCCCGCGGCAAATGCGCTTCCGGAGAAACCTCGAGGCGCACCGGCTCCTCCACCGGCGGCAACGGCTCGGGATCGATGATTTTCGGCGCGCGGATCACCGATCCGCACCGCGGGCAAGGCCCTTCCACCCCCGCGGCGCTCAGCGGCAGCACCAGATCGATGCCGCAGCGCGGACAGGAGAACCCCAATTGATCCTTTTCCATATCTCCGGAACCCGCCGGGAAAACCTGCCCGAGGGAAATGCCAGCATATCTTTTCCGCCGTTCATTCCAAGCGCTTCTTCGGGCCGTCGTTTTGCGCGACCATTCCGCCTTGCGCCAAACCGCCGGATGCCCTACCCCGCCGCCGCGCATCCCGCGCGATCCCTCACCACAACTTCGATCACATCATGGCCGTTCTCGTTGGCAAACCAGCCCCATCCTTCCGTGCGAAAGCCGTCAAAGGCGAAACCATCATCGAGGATTTCTCCCTCGACCAATACGTCGGGAAAAAATACGTCGTCTTTTTCTTCTATCCGAAGGACTTCACCTTCGTCTGCCCGACCGAACTCCACCGCTTCCAGGAAGAGCTCCACGAATTCGAAAAGCGCGACGTCGCCGTCGTCGGCTGCTCGACCGACTCCGAATTCTCCCACTGGGCCTGGCTCCAGACCCCGAAAAGCAAGGGCGGCATCGAAGGCGTGAAATACCCGCTCGTCGCCGACATCAACAAGACCATCTCCGAAGACTACGACGTCCTCGCCGGCAACTACTCCACCGATGAAGACGGCAAGCTCGTCGTCGAAGGCGAGCTCGTCGCCTACCGCGGCCTCTTCCTCATCGACAAGGCCGGCATCGTCCGCCACCAGATCGTCAACGACATGCCCCTCGGCCGCTCCATCCGCGAGTGCCTCCGCATCGTCGACGCCCTCCAGCACTTCGAGCAGCACGGCGAAGTCTGCCCGATGGACTGGCAGAAAGGCGACGACGCCATGACCGCCGACCACCAGGGCGTCAGCGACTACCTCTCCAAGTAAAACGGTAGGGCGCGATGGCCCATCGCGCCGGAACTCTCCCAAAACGGCGGCCCAAAAAAAGGCCGCCGTTTTCCGTTCCAGCCCCCAGAATAAGATTCCATTTCCCGGGGAATCTGTCTGGATACCCCGCGATCCCGCAGACCCAATGAAAACCATCATCCTCTCCGCCGCCCTCGGCCTCTTCTCCCTCGTCACCGCCAGCGCCGGCGCGATCAACGAGAAATGCCCCGTCTCCGGCAAGGACGTCAAAGCCGGCAAAGGCGCCGACGTCGAGTTCGCCTTCTGCTGTGAGAAGTGCAAAGGCAAGTTCGACAAAGCCCCCGGAGACTACCTCAAAGTCGCCGCCACCGCCGAAGACGGCAAATGCCCCATCAGTGGCAAAGCCGCCGACAAGAGCGTCACCTCGAAAGTCACCATCGGCACCTGCTGCGAAAAATGCGAGGAGAAGCTCAAAGCCAACCCGAAATCCTTCCTCGACAAAGTCGAGCCGAAGAAAGGCTGATCCCTTTGAAAAAATGTAGCGGCGGTCTGTGACCGTCGCCGTTTGCTTTCCCAAAGCGCCACCGGACCCCCGGCGGCGCTTTTTCTTTGTCACTGACCACCCCGGTCAAGGGAACGAGCGATTTCCAGATATCGTTGAAAAAGCCATCATTGCAGCGATGCAACACGCCATTGCAGAGGCGAAACGGGTTATTGCTTACCGGTATTGGCCCACTGCAGAGGTGAAAGACACCTTTGCAGAGCGGAGAGACGCGATTGCAGAGGTGCAACGGGCTGTTGCAGACCGGCAACGAGCCGTTGCGGACCGGCGACGGGCCGTTGCGAAGTGATCATGCGCCTTTGCAGAGGTGAAACGGACCGTTGCAGGGTCGCAACGAGGCGTTGCAGATAGGAGAGACGCCTCTGCAGGGATGCGACGAGCGATTGCAGAGGAGGAAGGAGCCTTTGCAGACGAGCGACGAGGCGTTGCAGAGGTGTTTTTCGCGGTTTCGGAGATGAAATGCGACGGTCACAGATTGAGGGCGGATTTGATGAACCATGGCCCTCCATCTCCGCTTCTCTCCGATTGCCGCTACATTGGGTCAAGACACGATCGAAAATCCCCGCACCCCTTCCAGCAGCGGGATGTTTTCCGCGGTCAGGGATTTGATGTGATGGGCGACGTTGGATTCCTCGGCGATCTCCTTGATGAAGCCCTCGACCTCGTCCTCCTCGCCCATCACCTGGAGCTCGACGGTGCCTTCCGGAAGATTCCGCACCCAGCCGCAGACGTCGAATCCACGGGCGAGGTCCTTGGTCGTGTAGCGGAAACCGACGCCCTGAACCCTGCCGCTGAATATCACCCGTTTCGCAATCATCGCGGCACAGTCCTACGATCTCACCTCGTGGGCGAACACGTATTTTTTGCAGGAATCGCAGACGAGGAAAAGATCCTCCATCTCCCCTTCCCCTTTCACCCAGCGCTTTTCGAATTCCTTCCCGCAGGCGGAGCAGATGCGCTTCGGGTGCATCACGCCGAGCACGAGCGCGTAGATGGAACAAGCGGCGAACAATCCCCAGCCGGCATGAGTCGCGGGGTCGCTTTGCAGCCAACCGCCGACAATCATATTGGTGGTCGCGAGGCCGATGCCCCATGCGCAGCCGATGTACTGGCGGCGTTTCCACCGCGCGCGCCCATCCAGCAGGAGCTGCGCGGTGTCATCGCGGGAATACCCTTCCTCGGGAAATTCCTTCGTCTCGATCGGGGTGTTCCTCACTCGGCCAGAGCCTTGATGATCTGACGGCGCAGGTCGGTGATGTCGAGTTCGCCCGCATGTCTCCAGACGATCTCGCCTTTCGGTGAAATGAGGACGGTGTGCGGCAGCGCGCCGGTCCACTCCTTGTCGATCACCTGGGCGACTTCATCGACATTGCCGGACCAGATGTAGTTGT
>DATLIO010000453.1:0-4928 GCA_035539355.1 Luteolibacter sp. | reverse complement strand
GTCATCCCGATTCAACAAACATGAATTCAAATTCATGTTTCCTGCATCCCGATTCACGTTTCCTGTCATCCGATTCACCTTTGTTGCGATCCGATTCACTTATCCTGCCATCCGATCCACTTTTGTTGGGATCCGATTCACGTTTCCCGAACTGAGATTCAGTTTCCGGCGTCTCCGGCCGGTTTTTTCCGACTCCCGACCCGCGGAGGAAACCCACGGATCCCATCACCGGGCTCACCAACCCGGAGGAACCGCCGCCCGGTTCGGAATTCACTCCCCACCAATCCACCAACGACGGTTACCCCGCTGATCCTGTGCACCCCGCTTGGCCGAAGTGAAACGCAGGCAATCCCGCCAACCCGGCGTTCGGTGCTTCCCAAGCCCCTACCGTCCCTGCCTGGCCGCTGACAGCTCGTTGATCACTCTCCATATGTCGGCGGGAGAGACCGGCTTCACCAAATGCCTGACAAAGCCGGACGCGGAAGTCCGCTCCCGGTCTTCGCTTCTTCCCCAGCCGCTGAGTGCGACCAACCCGATATCCGGGTTGATTTCCTGGATCCTGCGGGCGACTTCGAAGCCATCCATCCCGGGCATCCCCAGATCCAGGAAAATGATATCCGGCTTGAACTGACGGGTCCTTTCGACGGCCTCGATGCCGTCATAGGCGACTTCGGCGGACACCTTGTCCGACTCCAGCATCATCCTGAGCATGTCGGCCGCCGCACGTTCATCGTCCACGATGAGAATCCGGTTTTCGACCGGATCGGATTCGTTCGTGTCCCGCGGCTTCGAAGCCACTTCCGCTGCGGTCCCGCGGGCTGGCTTCGGCAGTGAAACGGTGAAGCGGCTTCCTTGGTCTCTCCCGTCGCTGAAAAGCGCCACACTTCCGCCGTGCAACCGGGTGAGCGTCTGGACCAATGTCAGGCCGATCCCGAGTCCGTCCTGCCTGTCGCCGTCCTCCTGCTCGAACATTCCGAAAATCCGGCTTTGGGAGGAAGGAGCGATCCCCACCCCGTTGTCGGAAACGACGATTTGGACGGACTCATCCGAATCGATCACCATGACCTGGATCTTCCCGCCGTGCTGGGTGTATTTGACCGCGTTCCCAAGCAAGTTGGAAACCACCTGGGAAATCCGGTTCGGATCGCAATCCACGACCTGCGGCACCTCCGGACGGTCGAATGAGATTTCCTGATGTTTCTGCTCAACCAGCGGCCGGATGACATCGATCGCATCCGCCACGATCGTGCGGATGTCATTCATCGATCTCCGGAGGACGATCTTGCCTGTCGAAATCCTGGAAAGTTCGAGCAGATCGTCGATCAGATGGACCATCTGCCGGGTCTGATCCCGGATCATCGCCGACACTTTCTCGATACGAGCGGGGTCTCCCGATGACAGACGGATCACTTCCAGGCCGGTCAGGATCGGAGATATCGGATTGCGCAGCTCGTGGGCGAGGGTCGCCAGGAATTGGTCCTTCTTCTTGTCCGAGTCCCTCAGGTCGGTCATCAGCCGCAACCGGACATAGGCGGCCGTCACATAATGGGTGATGGTCTCGATGAACTGGGCTTCTTCTTCCGAAAACGAAGACCGGGACCGGCTTCCGAAAGAGAGGGTTCCGAGGACTTCGCTGCCGGCGACCAGAGGATTGCAGATGTAGGCTTTCAAACCCATGCATTTGACCGCGGCCGCCTTTGGATCCGTGATCTTCTCGATCCGGTTCGCAATGACGGCCTTTCCCGTTTGCGCGACCGTTCCACAGATCGCCTGGCCGAAATCCAGATATCGGATCCCTTCGATCTGGCCGGGTTCGATCCCCCGGAATGAGGACAGCCGGAGCCTTTCCCCGTCGGCGAGGAAATTGATGTAAACATCGAGTCCGAGATTTTCGCTGATCGCATCGAAGATCTGCTGCAACATGGTCTCCGGGTCCTCGGATTTGAGCAGGATTTCGGCCGCCTTCCACAGGAGCGCCAGCCTCGCACTCTGGTGCTTCAGCTCCCGCTCCACCCTGAGGCGTTCGACCACGGGCCAAAGCCGGGAAAGGACGTCCTCGATGACTTCGAGGTCCCGCTTTGTCCACGACCGTGGTGTGCTCGAGTTCACCGAAAGCAGGAGCACCCGGTTCGGATCGGCGCTGTAGGTCTGGGCCGCGTAAGAGCGGATACCCACGCTGAGATACGCATCGGCTTGTTCCCTGGTGTGCTCATGAACCAGGACATCATCCACCGCATAGTCCCCCTGGATGTATTGCTCCCACCACGAACGGTCTCCGAATCGGAAGAGTTCGTGATCGCCCCGGATCGATTCGATGCCTTCCGCGGTCCAGTCGCTTTCGATGGTGACGAGGTTGTCGTTCGTCCGGCATTCCCCGAACACGCAACGGGAGACTTTCAGGAATTCCGCCAGCATTCTGACCGCTTCGTCCGCGGCATGCTTCCGATCCACCGATCGTTCGAGTTTCTTGCTCAGCTCGGAGAGGAATTTCGATTTCTCCTCCCCTTCCTTTCTTTCGGTGACGTCGCGGGTCGTTCCCGCGACCGCGATGACCTTGCCGTCCCGCGACCAGATCGGAGTGAAAATGTAATCGTAGATGCGCCTGCCAAACCGGCCCGAGAACGGCACCTCGCCCCGTATCGGTTTACCCGAACTCGCGACCTCGTCGATTTCCCTCCCGTGCATCTCCGCATGCCAGGGTTCATATCCCAGCTCCAGGCAGTTCTTCCCCGCCGCTTCCTCCCAGGTCTTCCCCCACATGGACAACAGCGCGGAATTCGCATAGACGAACCGGTGCTGGAGATCGAACACGTAGGCGAGATCCGGCGTGCTTCCCAGGACCGCCTCGAAGAGCTGTTCTTTGCCTTTGCCCTCGAGAATATCAACGCTTCCCCGGGAGGATGGATCGGTGCGGGGAGAGATATCCATATTCGGATCAACCCCTAACACGCTCAATTGACAGACTCAACTTGGTTTCTCGATGATCCGGAATCGGCGCGAAACCATTTGCCGAATCGATTGATCTCGATCTATTGTGAATATCAAACCCTGTGTTATGAGTTCCAACCCTTCGGACCAAGCCCCTCCACTTGCGGGATCGTCAACTCAGGGAAACGTCTCCTCGATTCTGATCGTGGAGGATTCCCGGACCGCGGCCGACCTTCTGGGGTTATTCTTCGAATCGCACGGTTTCGATGTTGCCATCGCCTACGACGGCGAGCAGGCCGTCCAATCCACCATGCTGCGCTGTCCGCAACTCGTGATCATGGATCTCGGGCTTCCCGAGCTCAATGGTCTCCATGCCAGCATGGAGATCCGGAAGCACCACCCCGATCAGGACATCCGGTTCGTGGCTCTGAGCGGCTATGACGACACGGACACCGTCGGCAAATGTCTGGAATATGGCTTTGATTCCCATGTCCCGAAACCCGCGGAACCCGATCAGCTTCTCAAGCTTGTCCGGAACCTGCTGAATCGATGACAAGCCGGCCATCATCGCAATCCCACCCATGATCCGCATCCGTCCCCTCCGCCCTGACGAATGGGACGATATCGCGGCGTTCATCCATCACTCCACCAACTCGTGGTACCGGAAAAACCTGAACCGCGGGATCTTCGGGCCCGATCCGCTCGCCTGCCGGATTTTCCCTGAAGTCTACGAAGCACTCGATCCCGGCTGCTGCCTTGTCGCCGAGGAAAACGGAGCCATCACCGGCTCGTGTTTCTATCATCCGCGGGAAACCCATTGGTCGCTCGGGATCATGAATGCCGCGCCCGATTCCAAAGGTGCGGCGAAAGCATTGCTCAACGAAATCGTCCGGCTCACCCGCGAAGCTGGCAAACCACTCCGCCTCGTTTCCAGCGCCTGCCATCTCGATTCCTTTTCGCTCTATTCCAAAGCCGGGTTCAAACCCATCCGTGTCTATCAGGACATGCTGTTCGCCGTTCCGGAAGATGGCATGCCGCTTTCCTCAAAACCCGCCGGCACGGAAAAGGTCCGCCAAGCCACGCTTTCCGATCTGCCTGCCATCGTCGCGCTGGAAGAAGAACTCACCGGCCTCCGGCGCGCGAAAGACCACCGCTTCTTTCTCGAAAACACCCGGGGCATCTGGAACACACTCGTCGTTGAAAACAACGGCATCACCGGTTTCATGACATCCGTCGGCCATCCCGGCTCACGCATGATCGGCCCCGGCGCCTGCCGCGACACCGGATCCGCGCTCGCGCTTGTCTGGTCCCATCTCGACCGCTTTCACCGCGGCCACACGCCCGTCTGGCTCGCTCCCGCGGACGAGACGGACTTCGTCCACGCGTGCTACGCCTGGGGCTCACGGAACTGCGAACTCCACCTCGCACAGGTGCTCGGCGATCATCCGCCGCACACGGGTCTGGTTTTCCCGACCTTCATGCCGGAGACCGCCTGATGGAAAACCCGGCGGTGATTCCAATCGGGCCTTCGGAACTTGCACAGCCTTCCCACACGTCGCAATTTCATGGTTGTGAACAAATGGTTGTCCGTCCTCTGCACCCTGGCCTTCGGCATCGCGCCGGGGATCTCGCGTGCCGATGAACCAGCCGCAGCTCCGCTGCCCGGTCCGGCGAAAGTGGTCGTCATCCCGATCCGCGAGCAGATCGCGAAACCCGAGCTTTATATTCTCCGCCGCGGGCTGAAGGAAGCGATCGACCAAGGCGTCCGCACGGTGGTGCTCGATATGAAGACCCCGGGCGGCGACGGCGGCTCGATGCTGGAAATGCTCGAGGCGATCGGAAAATTCCCCGGCAAGACGTACACCTACGTCAACGACGAAGCGGTTTCCGCCGGTGCGCTCATCGCCGCGGGCACGGATGAGATCTACATTTCCCCGGATGGTGTGATGGGTTCCGCCGCGCCGGTGAATGCCGACGGAACCGACATCGAGTCCACGATG
>DATLIO010000452.1:0-2957 GCA_035539355.1 Luteolibacter sp. | reverse complement strand
GAACTGGCCTCCCGCCTCGGGCTGAAGCCGTTCAACATCATGGCGGATCTGATCAAGCTCGGCGTGTTCATCGCACCGACCCAGCCACTTGAGCCGGAAATCGCGGCCAAGGTCTGTGAGATCCACGGTTTCCACTTCGAGCGCGAAAAACGCGACAAGGACAAAGGTTTCCACAAGGTCGAGGAAGTCATCAAGGAGCCGGAAGCGCCTGTCGCCGAGCCGGAGGAACTCCTCAAGGACCGCCCGCCGATCATCACGATCATGGGTCACGTCGACCACGGCAAAACGACGATGCTCGATTACCTCCGCAAGAGCCGCATCGCTGCGGGCGAAGCGGGCGGAATCACCCAGCACATCGGCGCTTATCAGGTCGACCACCACGGCCAGCTCATCACTTTCCTCGATACCCCCGGCCACGCCATCTTCTCGGACATGCGCGCCCGCGGAGCGGACATCACGGACATCATCGTGATCGTCGTCGCCGCGAATGACGGCATCATGCCGCAGACCCTCGAGGCGATCAAACACGCCAAGAAGTCGGGCAAGACGATCATCGTCGCCATCAACAAGATCGACCTTCCTTCCGCGAACATCGAGCGGGTGAAAACCCAGCTCGCCGAAAACGGCCTGCAAACCACCGATTACGGTGGCGACACCGAATTCGCCGAAGTTTCCGCCCTCACCGGCAAAGGCATGGACGATCTCCTCGATCTGATGCTTCTCCAGGCCGAGGTTCTCGAACTGAAAGCCAACCCGAAGGCCAACGCCCGTGCCGGTGTCATCGAAGCCCGCGTCGTTCCAGGCCGTGGCACCACCGCCACCGTCATCGTCGAGTCCGGAACCCTCAAGTTCGGCACCCCTTTCATCTGCGGCCCTTACTCCGGAAAAGTCCGCTCGCTCATCAACGACCGCGGCGAATCCATCAAATCGGCGGGTCCCGGAACTCCGGTCGAAGTCATCGGCTTCGAGGAACTCCCGAACGTCGGAGACCATATCTCCGAGATGAAAAACGAGCGTGAGGCCAAATCCCTCGCCTCCGAGCGCCAGGAAGTGCAGCGCCTCGCACGTCTCAAGCCCCAGCACCGCAACCGCATGGAGGACCTCTATTCGATGGTCCGCGACGGTGGTGGCAAGGCCCAGCTCAAGATCATCCTCAAGTGCGACGTCCAGGGCTCGGTCGAAGCGATCAAGAAAGCCGTTCTCGCGATCGAATCGGCCAAGGTGGAGTGCAACTTCATCACCGCAGGCGCCGGCCCGATCACCGAATCCGACATCACGTACGCGGCTTCCGCCGATGCGGTCGTCCTCGGTTTCAACGTCAAGGTCGAAGCCAAGGCCGTCAAGGTCGCCAAGTCCTCGGGTGTTGAAGTGAAGCTCTACTCCGTGGTTTACGAACTCATCGACCAGGTCCGCGAAGCGATGCTGGGTCTCCTTGAGCCGCTCAGCCGCGAAAGCGTCATCGGCCACGCCGAAGTCCGCCAGGTCTTCAAACTTTCCCGCGGCCGCGCCGCCGGTTCGTATGTCACGGACGGACGCATCCACCGGAAAGCCCACGCCCGTGTCATCCGCGGCGGCATCCCCGTGTTCGACGGCCGCATGTCCACCCTCCGCCGCTTCCAGGAGGAAGTCGAGGAAGTCAAACAAGCCTACGAGTGCGGTATCCGCCTCGGGGAATTCAACGAGTATCAGGAAGGTGACATCATCGAGTGCTACAAACTCGAGAAGGTCCCTCAGACGCTGTGATCGCTTCGCTCGAAGCACTAAATCTCAAATCCAAAATTCGAAACGAAGTCGGAATCCGGACGAGAGATCGCCGCACTCCTGTTTCCGTTTTGAATTTAGAATTTAAGATTTAGAATTTCACCACCATGTCCCGCCGCCTCGACCGAGTCAACGAACTCCTCCGCCGTGAAATCGGCTCCATTCTTCAGAAGGATTACGAATGGAACGGCAAACTCGTGACCGTTGCCGAAGTCGAGGTCACCCAGGATCTGAAAGAGGCGAAAGTCTGGATCAGCGTTCTCGGCGGTGCCGCCCAACCGGTGATGGAAAAGCTGAACAAGCAGCATGGCGACATTCAGAAGAAAGTCATGAAACGCGTGGTGCTAAAAACCACCCCCGTGCTGGCTTTCCGCCACGACGCTTCCGCCATCCGCGGCGTTGAAATCGTCAACCTTCTGGAGGAGGTCGACAAGCTGCCCAAGGCTCCCGAAGCCGATCCGGAGTAATCCGGCGGCCCCGCAATTCGGAGAATTGCGATTCCATGATTCCATTTCGGCACGGAAGTAGCTATTGTGGCTGCTTCCAATCGTTCCCCGAAAAATCATGGCCACCCTTGCTACCACCGTTGACGGTCTCAAGTTCACGAACCCTTTCGTCATCGGTTCCGGCCCTCCCGGCACCAACGTCAAGGTCATCAGGCGCGCCTTCAAGGAAGGTTGGGGTGGTGTCATCGCGAAAACCGTCAGCCTTGATCCGTCCAAGGTCGTCAACGTCGGCCCGCGCTACGCGAAACTCCACGCGAACGATGGCAAGGAGGTCATCGGCTGGGAAAACATCGAACTGATCAGCGACCGGAAGTTCGAAACCTGGCTCGACGAATTCAAGGAAGCGAAGGACGCGCACCCCGAAGGCATCCTCATCGCCTCCGTCATGGAGGAATACAACAAGGACGCGTGGTGCGAGATCATCGGACGTTGCCAGGATGCCGGGGTCGACGCCTTCGAACTGAATTTTTCATGCCCTCACGGACTCCCCGAACGGAAGATGGGCGCGGCCATGGGCCAGGATCCCGCCATCCTTGAGGAAGTCTGCGGCTGGGTGATGGGAGTTTCGAAAATCCCCGTCTGGGCGAAAATGACGCCGAACGTCACCCACATCGAGGAACCGACCGCCGCCGCCCTCCGTGCGGGCTGTCATGGTGTTTCCGCGATCAACACGATCCGCAGCGTCATGGG
>DATLIO010000451.1:0-2973 GCA_035539355.1 Luteolibacter sp. | reverse complement strand
TGCGGATCTCGTCCGGCATTTCCACGCTCACTTCGTCCGAGACCGAACCGGGCAAGGTCATGCCGAGATCCGCTTCATGGCGCGGCGGCTTCGATGAAACGATGTAGAAGCAGAGCAGCAGGAAGCCGATGTCGGCCATCGGCGCGATCTGCAGTTCGACGGGCTGTTCTTCTCTGCGGCGGAAAATCATGACGGTTCAGCGGGGTTCGTTGAAAGTGCCGAGGACGACTTCGATGGCTCCGGCCTCGGCGCAGGCGCGGTAGAATTCCTTGGTCTTCATCGCGGCGGTGTTCGCATCGGCGCGGAGATAGACCTTGAGCGGCGGGAAATCGATGAAGCGGCGTTTGAGATGATTCGTGAGTCCGGAGAGATCCACCTTCTCGTTTCCGAGATAATAGTTTCCACCGGCATCGACGTTGACGATCACGCGACCCTGCATGTCCTTCGGTACGACGGCGGCGGACGCGATGGGCAGGGCGACATCGACGTCGAACTCGCTTTCGACGAGTTGTGTCGTGACCATGAAGAAGATGATGAGAATCCAGGTGATGTCGATCATCGGGGCGATCTGGAACCCGATGTCTTCGACATGCCTGCGTCTGACCTTCATCATGGGGGCGCGAAGTTAGAAATGACCGGTCACGCTTCTTCCGGCGTGTATTCGACCGCCGCACCGCTGACGAATTTGTTGATCAACGTTGAAGTCGAGTGGGAGAGCCGGGCGATGA
This sequence comes from Luteolibacter sp., assembly GCA_035539355.1. GTDB lineage: Bacteria > Verrucomicrobiota > Verrucomicrobiia > Verrucomicrobiales > Akkermansiaceae > Luteolibacter. The sequence goes on along the minus strand of DATLIO010000451.1, from coordinate 2,245 downwards.
GGGATTGCAGGATGTTCTTATACATGAAGTAGGCGAACATCGCGGGGATCGCGACGAGCAGACCGGCCGCGGTCGCGACCATGGCTTCACCGATGCCGCCCGCGAAATCGGAGGCTTTCGCGGCGCCGGACGAGAGTTTGTTGAAACTCTGGATCATCCCGGAAACCGTGCCGAGCAGACCGATCATCGGCGCGACGGCGGCGAACGCGTTGAGCATGTTCACCCACAGCATGAACTTCGTTTCCTCGTGGAAGATCGTTTCGGAAGCGGCGGCTTCGAGATCGGCTTTCGTGTAAACGGCGACTCCCGCTCCGGCTTTGGTGAGCGTTTCCCTGATGACGTGGGAAAGCGAGCTGCCGTCGTTTTCACAGATGCGCATCGCGCCATCGACATCTTGTTTTGCCAAAGCCTTCTCAAGCGAGGCCTGGAAGCCGGCGGGGATCATCTTCTTGGCGTTGATACGGACGATGCAGTAGACGAGCACCGAAAGCATGCCGACGGAGGTCAGCGCGATCATGTGCATGACCCAGCCGCCTTCTTCGTAAAGATCGAGCATGCTCTTGTCCTCGACATGCGCGGCGGCGGGTTTCTTTTCTTCCTGCGCGCTGGCGACGCGGGGGGTGATGAACATGCTCATGGCGAACAATGCCAGGGCGATGAGTGCGGGGCGGATGATTTGCAGCAGTGCTTTCACGATCGTATTGGTTTGAAGTGATCCGGCTCAGTCGGCGAAGATGTTGTATTTTCTGGGTGGCGGCGGCGCGCCGGTGGGAGCGGCTTCTTCCTTTTCCTCATGCTCCTCCTCCGCCTTGTCTTTGGGCGCGGCGGCCGTCACGGGAAGTTTTCCCGCGGCCTCCAACGCTTTGAGTTTCGCGAGCAGCGGAGCGGTTTCCTTCGTGGGTCCGGAGGAAGGATAAAGCGCGGCGAGATCCTCGAGCACTTTCCGCGCGAGCAGGTTCTCGCCGGTGAACTGATAGATGTCGGATGCTTTCTTCAGGCCGATGGCAGACTCCGATTCACGGGTGCCGAGGAAGAGCGAGGGATACAGCGCGAAATCGAGCGCGAGGTGATAGAGCCGATCGCGAACCGGTTTCACTTCGTCGTCTTCGATCCATCTCGGGTTGTCATCGACGATCTTTTTCAGATCGGTGAAATGGCGGTCGGCGAGATACGAGGTGGCCAGCAGCATCGCGTCCGGATTGCCGGATTCCTCCGTGATCTTCCATGCGAGCTTGTCGATGGCTTCGGAGTTGCCTGTTTTGGAAGTGCGGATGAAATCGATCGTCGCCTGTTCGGCGCGGGCGAGATCCTTGCGGTGCTCCGATGAATCGTTGCCGCGGATCTGATCGAGGATCTTCGAGGCGTCCTCGAGCGATGAGGTTTCACCGGAAAGCCTCAGCGACCTGGCGAGGGCCAAACCCGTTTCGGCGGCGTTCGAGCCGTTCAATGTCATGGTCGCGGCGCGAGCGTCCCAGATCACCTTGAGTGCCGGAGCGGCGGCGGTTTCGGGTTTCCGATGAAGCTCCAACTCACGCGGCGCGAGGGTGAATTCGATTCCGGCGAGATCGGAGAATGGGATGACGCGGGTGGTGAGTCCCGAGGCGAGCGTTTTGTCGACGACCAGGCCTTTCGCGTCCGCGCTGACGATGCGGACCTTGAGCGGCGCGCCACGGGCTGGATCCTTCCAGCGGATCTCATCGAGTTCCTGCCGGGTTTTCAATCCGGCTTTCATCTGCTCCGCGGTGAGCGGCACGGAGTACGCGGCGCCGATGCAGAGCGGCACGATGGAAAGAATCCGCTTCATCTCGTGACGGGTTGCAGTGGGATGATGCCGCCTTCCGGTTCCTTCGGTTCGATGACGCCGCCGAGCGCTTCGGCGCGTGCAAGGCCCAGCTCCGCGGGTTTGTAGGATTTGAGATCGTCGCGTGTGGCCAGTTCGGAATACACCTCGCGCGCCTTGTCCTTCATGTTGAGTTTCTCCAACGCCTCGCCGCGTTCGTAATAAGCGGCGGCGACCATTTCGGGGAAACGGTTGAAGAGCAGATAGACCTGTTCGAAATACGGCAGCGCTTCGCGATGGCGGCCTTGGGCGACGTGAAGCTGAGCCGCTTTCATGAAAGCCTCGCCGCGTGACTTCGCGGGCATCGCCTTGCTCTTCTGGATCGCGAGGAAAATGTTGAGCGCCTGTTCCGGTTCGCGGGTCGAAAGCAGGTCCGCGCGGGCCATCGCGACCTTGCCGCCGAGT
>DATLIO010000450.1:0-2851 GCA_035539355.1 Luteolibacter sp. | reverse complement strand
TCGATGACAAGGAGTGGAAACCCGGATTCATCGTCGGGTTCGCGGGAGAGGGACCGTGGGCGGGGCAGATCAAGGCGAAGACACTCGACGTGGTGGAGCCGCTCAAGGAGCCGGAAGCGACCGCCGTCGGCGCGATGAAGGTGAAGGAGGGTTTCAAGGTGGAGCTGCTTCACAGTGTGAAAATGAGTTCCGAAGGTTCGTGGGTCGCTTCCTGTTTCGATGACAAAGGGCGCCTGATCGTGAGCGACCAATACGGCGGTCTTTTCCGCGTCACGCCTCCTGCGATCGGCGGCAATGCCGAGGATACCAAGGTGGAGCCGATTCCGGTCCAACTCGGGGAAGCGCAGGGTCTGTGCTGGGCGTTCGGCTCGCTCTACGCGATCACCAACTCCAGCAAATATCCGCGTGGGCTTTACCGCGTGACCGACACCGACAAGGACGACGTTCTCGACAAGGTCGAACAGCTCCGCCAGTTCGCGAATGCCGGTGGTGAACACGGCCCGCACGCCGTGCTTCCCGGCCCCGACGGCAAATCGCTTTTCGTGGTCGTCGGCAACCAGACGCCCGTCACGGAGACAAGCTCCAGCCGTGTGCCGAAACATTGGGCGGAGGACAATCTGCTCGATCCGCCGCTCATCGGCCGCGGGTTCATGCGTGAGGTGATGGCTCCTGGTGGATGGATCGCGAAGACCGACAAGGACGGCAAGGATTGGGAGCTCATCAACACCGGTTTCCGCAACCAATACGACGCCGCATTCAACAAGGAGGGTTCGCTCTTCACCTTCGATGCGGACATGGAATGGGACTTCAGCGTGCCGTGGTATCGTCCGACCCGCGTCTGTGAAGTCATCAGCGGCGGCGAATACGGCTGGCGCTCGCTTTCGAAAAAATGGCCCGTCCGCTGGGAAGACGGTCTGCCACCCGTCACCGACATCGGCCCCGGTTCGCCAACCGGCGTGACCTTCGGCTACGGCACGAAATTCCCCGCCAAATATCAGAACGCGCTCTATGTCGCCGATTGGAGCTACGGCAAACTTTACGCGGTCCACCTCAAGCCGGACGGTGCGGGTTACAAAGCGGACTTCGAGGAATTCATCACCGCGAATCCGTTGCCACTGACCGACCTCTCCGTGAATCCGAAGGATGGCGCCATGTATTTCATGATCGGCGGCCGCCGGGTGCAAAGCGGTCTCTACCGTGTGACGGCGGTTTCACCCGAGAAGGAAGCCGCCGCTCCCGCCGCTCCGCCATTGCTCGATCTGCGTCACCAACTCGAAGCCTTCCATGGAAAGCAGGATTCGAAGGCAGTCGCAACCGCATGGCCCTATCTCGCTCATGAAGATCGCCTGATCCGCTTCGCCGCCCGGATCGCCGTCGAGCATCAACCTGTTTCCGAATGGAAGGACAAGGCGCTTTCCGAGAAGAACCCACGTGCCGCGCTCACCGCGATCATGGCGCTCTGCCGTTCCGGCGGTGGTGATAAATCGCTTCTCGCACCGGTTCTCGCGGCTCTGGACAAGATCGATTTCAAATCACTCAAAGGCCTCGACCGCGAAACCTACGTCCGCGATTACCAACTCGCATTCTCCCGGTTCGGCGAGCCGGAGGAAGCCACCCGCGCGGCGGTCGCGAAGAAACTGGGTGCGTTGTTCCCGACGAAGGAACCGTGGCTCGATGTCGATCTCGCCGAAGTGCTCGTTTTCCTCAAGGACACCGACGTGGTCGCGAAAGCCGTGCCGATCCTTGAAAACGCTCCGACCCAGGAAGAACAGATCGCCCACGCGAAGAACCTCCGTCTGGCGAAAGCCGGTTGGACACCGGATCTTCGTGAGCGCTTCTTCAAGTGGGTCTGCCTCCGCGCTCCGGTTTTGAAAGGTGGCGCGAGTTTCCCCAAATTCATGGAGGACATCAAACGCGATGCCGTCGCCAATCTCACCGAAGAGGAAAAATCCGCGCTCAAGACCATCCTCGAATCCAAACCGGACGAAAAGGCGCCGCAGTTCACCTTCACCGCCCGCGATTTCGTGAAGGACTGGTCGGTGAAGGACATCGATCCATTGCTCGCCGTCGGACTCGAAGGCGGCCGCAACTTCGAGAACGGCCGCAATCTTTTCGGTGCCGCCGCTTGCTTCGCCTGCCACCGATTCGGCACGGAGGGCGGGGCGATCGGTCCCGATCTCACCAGTGTCGCCGGCAAATACAGCCCGCGCGACCTGCTGACCCACATCATCGAACCGAGCAAGGAAATCAGCGACCAGTACGGACAGCTTGAAGTGACGCTGATCGACGATTCGAAAATCTACGGCCGCATCATGAACCTCAATGGTGAGAACCTGATGCTCAACACGGACATGACGAATCCCGATGCCGTCACTTCGGTGAACCGCAAACGGATCAAGTCGATGGACCAGAGCAAAACCAGCATGATGCCCCCGGCCCTGCTCAACACCTGCAAGGACACGGACATCCTCGACCTGCTCGCCTATCTGCTGAGCAAGGGCAACAAGGAAGACCCGCTTTTCAAATAGAGATGATAAGAAGGGGTGCGATGATCATCGCGCCCCTTTTTGTTTCTAACGGAAATCATTGTCGCCACCAATCGGTGTTTGTGATGATCTTCCGCCATGCCGATTCATGTTGCCTTTCCCTCGGGTGAAAAGCGGGAACTGGAGGAATCCCAGCTTCGTTCCCAATGGGAACAGGGGGGCATTCCGGCGGATTCGATGTATTGGAAAGAAGGAATGACGGATTGGCTGCCGATCGCGAATTATCTTTCCCCCTACGCGACACCTCAGGTTTCTCCGATCCCGCCATCGGCGGAACGGAGCGGCCAGTACGGTTATACCAATGA
>DATLIO010000449.1:0-2101 GCA_035539355.1 Luteolibacter sp. | reverse complement strand
TGATCTGCGGCGACGTCGGATTCGGAAAAACCGAAGTCGCGATCCGCGCGGCGTTCAAAGCGATCACCGGCGGCAAACAGGTCGCGATCCTCGTGCCCACCACGGTTCTCGCGGAACAACATTGGCGGACATTCCGCGAACGGATGTCGGACTACCCGATGCGCGTCGATCTGCTCAACCGCTTCAGGACTCCATCGGAAGTCCGTGATACGTTGAAAGGTCTGGAGGACGGGTCGGTCGACCTTGTCATCGGCACCCACCGGCTCGTTTCGGGAGACGTTCAATTCAAGAATCTCGGGCTGGTCGTCATTGATGAGGAACAGCGCTTCGGCGTCGCGCACAAAGAGAAGTTCAAGCAGCTCTTCCGGCAGGTCGACGTGCTCACGCTTTCGGCCACGCCCATTCCCCGCACCCTCTACATGGCACTGATGGGCGCGCGGGACATGTCGACGATCGAGACGCCACCACCTAACAGAATCCCCGTTTCCACCAGTGTCTGCGCGTATGACGAACGTGTGATCCGCGATGCGATCCGGCGCGAGATGAAACGCGGCGGCCAGGTGTTCTTCCTGCACAACCGGGTCAAGACCATCGAACTCATGGCGTCGAAAATCCGCCAGCTCGTTCCGGAAGCGCGCATCGTCATCGGCCACGGCCAGATGGACAAAGACGATCTCGAGATCGTCATGCACAAATTCGTCCAGGGAGAGGCCGATGTGCTTCTCGCCACGACCATCATCGAAACCGGCATCGACATCCCCAACGCGAACACGATCCTCATCGACCGCGCCGACCGCTTCGGACTTGCGGATCTTTACCAGCTCCGGGGCCGGGTCGGACGGGCCGGAGAAAAAGCTTATGCCATCCTGCTGCTGCCCCGCGACATGATGACCGTCGGCGATGCCCGGAAGCGGATCCACGCGATCAAGCAATACACCGCGCTCGGTTCCGGATTCAAAATCGCGATGAAGGACCTGGAAATCCGCGGCGCCGGCAATCTCCTCGGCACCAAGCAATCCGGGCACATCATGCAGATCGGGTTCGATCTCTACTGCCAGCTCCTGCGGCAGTCGGTCGACCGGTTGAAAGGACGCAAGGACGGCCCCCGTACCGATGCGACCTTCAAAGCGGATTTCGTCGCCTTTTCCGAAGCCGCCTATCTCAAGGAAGATCCCAAGCATTTCATTCCGGCCTATCTCCCGCCGGATTGGCTTCAGGAAACCAAGATCCGGATCGCCGCATTCCGCGAACTTTCCGAAGCCGCGACCCCCAAAGCCGTCGAAGCATTGGAGAAAGCCTGGCGGGACAAATTCGGCAGAATCCCCGAGCCGGCGGCGAATCTGATAAAAATCGCACAAATCAAGGCCCTCGCCGGCGCTGAAGGAATAGGATCCGTCGAGATCCAGGGACAACGCCTGATGCTGCACCGCAATGGAGACTATATTCTTATGGAAGGCCGCCGCTTTCCGCGCCTGCAATCCGCTTCTCCGGCGGCCAAGCTCGCGGAAACCACCACGCTGCTCCTCAATTTCTGACCGTCAGCCGCGATCTCTCACCGGATTGGCTTTGGTTGTGATCGCTTTGGCAGCGCCGGTGGTTCTGGCCCATCTGAAGGCCAACCGCCATCTCTTCGCGGACCGGCACAAACATCCGACCGCCGGACTCATCCTTCCACGGTGAGCCATTCATTTGCAGGCAAACCCGGATGTTTCCCCGCTTGCATTCCGTGGCCCCGCAATGAAAGCTCGTCGAGGCGCAAAAACTGCTGCCGAACTCCAATTCATTCGATCCATGAATTACCGCTCCCTTGGTGCACTCGCTCTCGCCGCCGCCCTCGGTGGCATTCCTGTCCTCAACGCACAGGAGGAGCCGCCGGTGCCGCAGGATCCAAATCCTGCTCCGATCGCGCCAGCACCGGTTCCGGTCGCTCCCGCTCCTCCTCCACGTCCTTCCGGACCAATCGAGGTGAACGGCATCGCCGCCAAGGTCAACGGCCGCATTGTCACCAAAAGCGAGGTTTCCTTCATGCTCGCGCCGATCTACGCGCAGCTCACCGCCCAATTCCCGCGCCGCGGTCCTGAGTTCGAACGCCGCTTCAAGG
>DATLIO010000448.1:0-2182 GCA_035539355.1 Luteolibacter sp. | reverse complement strand
CCGGCGCTCAACACGAAGCTGCCCGCCAGCGTCCGCATCATGATGTGCGAGGAGGTGTCCGCGGAGTTCCACGCACGGTTTTCGGCGGTCGGAAAAATCTATCGTTACGACATCTGCACGGACCCGGTTCTGCCGCCGCTCAAAGCCGGAACCGCCTGGCACATCCCGCGGCTTTTCGATGCGGGTCTGCTGCAACAGGCGCTCGATCTGTTCAAAGGCCGCCACGATTTCCATGGTTTCGCCGCGTATCGTGGCAACGAACTTCCCGACACCGACTACACCCGCACCATCCACGCCGCCGATCTGGAAACCTTGGCCGACGGCTACCGCATCACGTGGAAGGGCGACGGCTTCCTTTACAAGATGGTCCGCCTGATGACCGGCGGCGCCCTCCATGCCGCCGGCGGACGCATGCGTCTCGACGACCTCGCCGCGATGCTCGACCAGCCCGAAGGCCTGCCGCTCGGCAAATCACCGCTCTGCGCCCCGTCCGACGGATTGTTCCTGCAGGAAGTGCTTTATTGAGGATGCGATCCTCGCGGGTGATTGGTCTGCGAATGGGAGATCACCTGTTGGGCGGCGCTCCGATCCGCGGCTGGGAGCTGCGCCGCCCATTTTTCCGCAGCCTCAGGATTTGAAGTGAAATAGCGGGCGGCGACTCCGCGGATCGCCCGGTCACGGTAGTCGGTTCCTTCGGGCAGCGACAGAGCCCATCCGGAAGCGGCGGCGGGATCCTTGCCGGCGTAGTCGAACGTGAATTCGGTGTATGCGTGACGACGGAAATCGACGTTCTTTTTGGCTCCTTCCGTCAGGATGGCGGACCGGAGTGAAAAGGTGCCGACCGATGAAACCGGAATGTTCATGTTTTCAGCCTCGGAAAGGGAGAGCGACAGGAATCGGTCGAAGTGGACGAACTGTTCGGCGGGAATGGTCGGCAGGGTGTCGATGGCCTGCCGCATTTCTTCTTCGGACCAATGGGTGATGAAGCCCTTGTCCTCGACCTTTCCGGTTTCGCCGAGCTGTTTCATCGCTTCAGCGGCGGGGATGGGAATGTTGAGTTTGGGGGTGGGCGTCATGTTGGATTGCCCGAGTTCGGCGAGTTTCTTCGCGCCGACGAGCGCTTTCCATTCTTCGAACACCTTGCCACCCACGGCTTCGAACGCGCGGTTCAGGTTCATGTAGGCACTGAAGTGTTCAGCCGAATTGCCGGAGGCACCGGGCAGTCCATAAGTGCGCAGTGCTTCGAGTCCTTTCGCTGAGTCGGTGTAAGTGAGCCGCACGATGACGCCCTCGCGGATGTTCGCGGCCTGCTCCTCGGAGATTTTGGCTTTGTTCGTGTAGTCGAAAGAAAGCCACTGTTCGAAGTGCTCGGAACTTTTGGTGATTCCGCCCAGCGCGTGCGCGAGCAGATCTGGAGGCAGTTGTTGGAAGCGTTCGACGGCGGTGGATGGGTCGAGTTTCAGCGACGCCACTCCTCTTGAGATCAGAGTTGCCGCGTCTTCCTGTGATTTCACCCAGGTGATCGCTTCGTTGAAATTTTCCGCGAACCATGTTTCCGCGACCGCGGTTCTCGCATGGTCACGAAGCCGGTCGTTGCGTGGATCGTCCGCCCATTCCAGCAGCCGTTTGCGATCGAGTGACGCGAGCACGGGCATGACCCCGCTGTGGACATGGTAGTTGTCCCGTTCTTTTTCGATGGCATCGAATGCGGCTTGCAGATCGGTTTTCGCCAGACCCGAGATGCCTTCGATGAGCAGGGAGTTCCGGTATCTTTCCTCGGTGGCGGACGCGGCGAGTTTGATGACGGCCTGGGGATCCACGGCGGCCCAACGTTTGAGATGGGCTTTGAGCCCGTAGTCCGGTGGTTTCGAAAGGGCGATGGCGCACTTCACCGGATCGAGTTCCGAGTAGCGGGCGAAAATCGTCCGGTAGAAGAGCGTTTCGAGATTCGGATTTTCGTTCTTGAAGAGCTTGTGGGTGATCCATTTCTCGACGTCTTCATCCGGGATGTTCAACGCGAGATCGTAGGTGAACTGGAACTGGTCCTTCGGTGTGGTTGCCGAGCCGATCTTTTCGATGGCCGCGGCGAATTCGGGATCGGCGGCGATCTGGGCTTTCGTCAGCGGTTTGCGGACGGGCCGGGGTGGAGGAGTGGATGACGATGCGGCCGGACGTTCGGCCG
>DATLIO010000447.1:0-4174 GCA_035539355.1 Luteolibacter sp. | reverse complement strand
CGGATCCTGAAGTTGCGGAAGATCCGCCAACTCCGCTTTCGTTTGTCCTCCTTTGACCCGCATCAACTTCGACGGACGGGTCCATGACCCCAGGGTGAAGCCCACGCCTTCACGATCACCATAGGCCTCGTTGCCATCGTGGATCCAGATTTTCCCTTCCTCCGGCAACGAGATCGTTTCCGCTTTGTCCATCGACTTCCAAGGCAGGCGCAGCAGTTTGCTCGGCCCGCCATCGAGCACGCGCACATACATCCCATCGGTCCTCACCGCGAAATCCAGAATCACTCCCCGCGGCGCCTTGAAGACATCCTCCATCTTCGCATCGCCATTCACCGGCATGCGCACGATCTTTCCGTTCGGCGCGTCTTTCCGCGAAAGGAGATAGACATGGTCGCCATGGACCTTGATCCCCGACGCAAGATCGGAACGGTCGGTCAGCTTGCGCCATGACGGTTTGCCGGAGAGGACGTCCTCCAACCGCGTGATGTGGAAGATGTAGTCATTCGAAACACCGGTCTCGTTTTCAGAAACCATCCAGCCGCTGCTACCGGCGGGATAGGCGAACACGATGTCCTCCGCTCTCACCATGACATCCGCATTCACACCCATCCCGAAAACAACCCGGTCCTCGGATTCAGGCGTACCAACCCGATGGAAGTGCACCATGCTCTTCTGGAACGTCTGCAACGGATCGGCTTCCGGTCCGAGCTTCTGGAGACGGTTGTAGAAAAATCCCGTGCTGTCAGGAAGCCATTGCGCCGACCCCCATCTCGCGCGCTCAAACGGGCCTTCCGAAATTCTCCCGTCCGCCAGATCGATGACATGCAGGGAAGCGTTTTCTCCACCTCCTGAAGTGATCGCCACCGCGAGTTTCTTCAAATCCGGGGAAACACTGAAGGACTTCACGGTCACCGGAGCGCCCGTCCCGGAAACGATCTTCCGGGGATCGAGCACCAGCACCGGCTTTCCTCCCGGCTTCTGTTCGAAGAGCAGCTCGATCTCATCCGATTGCCGGCGCATGAGGAAAAAGTAATGCTCCACCGCCGGCTCCAGGATCCACCCCACCCGATCTCCCTGCGATTCCCCCGCGGCCTCGATGAGCTTCGCGATCTTCGCCCGGTCCGGCATCGTCGCCAATGCCGCCAAGGTGGATTCCGACTCCGCCTTCGCCCACTTTTCCACCTCCGCATTCCCCTTCTCCTCGAAGTAACGGTACGGATCCCCAACTTTGGTTCCGAAGTAATCCGTGGTCACCGTCCTGACCGGAGGAAGCGATTCGGCCGGAGACATGCATGAAATCAGAACTGTTAGAGCCAGAACGTTCCTCATCATGCCATCCAACATCACTTCCCGTTCCGGATGCGATGAAAATCCGTCGGGTCAATCCCTGGACACCACCCGGCTCATCGAACCGACCAGCAGGGTCAGCACGCCGAGCACGAGGAACGCACCTGAGAGAGTGATGGATTTGGCGATGAAGCCGATGGCTGCCGGTCCGATGAGAACCCCCAGATAACCGAGCGCGCTCACGGCCGCGATCGCAAGATCGGGGGACATGATTTTCTGCCGGCCGGCGGCGGTGAAGAGAACAGGCACCATGTTCGCGGCGCCAAGACCGATGATGACGAATCCCGCGAGCACGAGCGGATTCCACGGCGCGAAAACCACCAGCGCGATGCCGGACGCCGCCAGGAGCGCTCCGAAAAACAGGATCCTGCGGCCACCAAGAACATGGGTGACCGCATCACCGGTGAGACGGCCCACCGTCATCGCAAGGGAGAACAACACGAAACCGATGCCCGCCTTTTCCGTCGCGATGCCACGGCTGCTTTCAAGAAGCACCGCGCTCCAGTCCAGCATCGCTCCTTCGACGAGGAACATCGAACCCGCCAGCACGCCGATCACGATCACCACTCCGCGCGGCCTTACGAAAAACGGAGTGTCCCCCGCAGCCTTCGTTTTCAGAAGGCGAGGCGCTGACAAGACGAGGCAGAGCAACACGATCAGCGTGGGAATCCACACCGCGGCGGACGGAGGTGCTCCGAACGAAAGCAACGCGGTCATGCCCGCCGAACCGGCAAGCCCCCCCACGCTGTACATCCCGTGGAAATTCGACATGAGAGGAACACCCGCCGCTTCCTGGACGGTGGTGCCGTGGATGTTCACCGCGACGTCCACCGCACCGATCGAGGCACCGAAAAGAAACAACCCGGCGGCCAGCAGAGGAACCGATCCGGCGGTGGCGAGCACGGGCAACGCCGCGGCGACTCCAAGTCCTCCAAGCAGGATCACGAACCGGCTTCCCATCCGCCCGCACAATCCACCCGAAAGCGGCATCGAGACCACCGATCCGATGCCAAGGCAAAGAAGCAGCATCCCGAGCATCGCTTCATCCGCGCCGACACGATCTTTCGCATAGGGCACCAACGGTGCCCACGAAGCAACCCCGAGACCGGCGACGAAAAACGAAAGCCGGGTGGCGAGTCGGGTGCGCGGAGTGTCGGCCATGCGCGGCGACCTTAGACCTGGATTCCCTCCGGTCAACCGGCGAGCAGCGGCTTGAGTTCGGCGAGGACTTTCGGCACGACTTCATGCGGATTCTCTTCCTCCTCGTATTCGAGGGTGAACCAACCCTGGTAGTTCGCGTCGTTGAGGATCTTGAGCACGCGCGGAATGTCGGTGGCTTCCTTTTTCTCCTCACCCTTGCGCTGGAGCATGAGTTTGAGCTGCACGTTCACCGAATAAGGCGCGATCTTCGCGAGATCACCGTAGGGATCGGCGGTTTTGAAATTGCCGCTGTCGAAGTTGATGCCGGCCCATTTGCTGTCGGCGGCTTTGATGAGACGGATGAGAGGATCGGCCTCGGCAACAATGCCACCGTGGTTTTCGAGACCCAGGAAGACTCCCTTCTCCGCGGCGAAGGCGAGGCATTCGCGATAGCATTCGAGGAAATTCTTCTCGGCCTCTTCCTGCGTGGAGCCCTTCTGGACGTTGCCCGCGAACACGCGGATGTGCGGCGCACCCATGACGGCGGAATGACGGATCCATGTCTTCACATACTCGATCTCCTCACGCCGTTTCGCGCCTTCGGGATGGGTGAACGTGTTGCCAACCGCCGTCCCTGTGATCGTCACCCCGCGGAGATAGGCATGCCGTCTGATCTCGAGCAGATACTTTTCATCGACGTCCGGCGGGAAGAAGTAGCTGGTCAACTCCGCACCGGCGATTCCGTGATCGGCGCAGAAATCGATGAAGTCGAAAAGGTCCCATGACGGCCAGCCGTCGGGAGCCTTCTGTTCCTTGCCTTTCATCCACTTCATGCTCTTGCGGAACGAATAGGCGGCGAGCCCGAGCACGAGCCTGGGCTTGCCTTTCCGCGCGATCGGTTCGATGGCGCCCAGCGGGGCGATGCCTGCGCAGGTGGCGAGGGAAAGGAAGGTTCTCCGGTTCATTTGAAGCATTCTGGGAAGATTCCCTCGCGTCGCCAGAGAAAAGAAGTCGCCCATTCGGGTGATTTGCGCTGGCGGCGAATCGGGTCCAATCTATCAGCAATGCCGCCCGCTTCCGCCGCACTGTTCCCCGATCACCTCCGCCGCGTCGGCGTGTGGCGGAAATTGGACGAAGCGCACGAGCATGCGCTGGTGGTGCTGGCGATGGGCATGGATTGCAGCGTCCATCGGGTCGATGATGGATACGAATTGCTCACCGCCCACGCGGATGCCGCGGCGGCGGAACATGAGCTCGATCTTTACGCGGCCGAGCAGGCGCACGTCCATGTCCACACCGAGGAAGATCATCTCAATCATCCGGCGGGCATCCTCTGGATCATGACGTGGATCACCGCATTGGTGATCGTTTTCTCCCAACAGGCGGACCATCCGGAAATCACCGATCGTTTCGCCAATTCGAGCCTCGGTCTGATGGTCGCCCACGAATGGTGGCGGCCCTTCACCTCGCTCTTCCTCCACGCGGATCTGATCCATCTTGCGGGAAACGTGCTGATCGGCGGGCTGTTCTGCCTGCTCGTCGCCAAGTCCCTGGGCGCATGGCGCGCGTGGCTGCTGATCTTTTCCGCAGGGACGATCGGAAACGCCCTCAACGCGGCGTTCCGGTATCCGGAGGCATTCGAGGCGATCGGCGCGTCGACAGCGACCTTCGCGGCATTGGGCATCCT
>DATLIO010000446.1:0-2650 GCA_035539355.1 Luteolibacter sp. | reverse complement strand
CCCTTGGCCTGCGGACTGGCCTTCATCGGGTTCGTCCGGCCCACCGCCGCTGAAACCACGCTTCCGCAGATGACCGTGGTCGCGGACCGTCAGGAGAACCGGGTGCCTGACGCAAGTTCCCCCCTTCCGCTTCTTTCTCCGGAGATCGAGCCTTCGAATTCCGGCGACTTCCAGGACCTCCTGGCGGTTTCGCCCGGTGGCTATGCCGGCAACCCGGTGAGCGGTCAGTTTTCCCTCAGAGGGGTGAACAACGAGAACATTTTCAGCATCCTGACGATGGGCTCGAACCCGTTGATCGCCGTCCTTGAAAATGGCGTGCCCCTTTCACCGACAACCCTGCGTTACATGCCGCCGCCGCTCTGGGGGCTTGAGCAGGCGGTGGTTCTCAACGGACCGCAGATCCATCTTTCCGGTCCCAACGCCCTCGCCGGGGCTCTCCTGCTCGACTACGCCGCGCCTTCGCAAACGAACCAAGGGAAGCTTTGGTTCGAAGCCGCGACCTACGGTTCCTTCCGGGGCGGCATCAGCCAGAATCTGGTGCTCATTCCAGACCGGCTTGCGTTGAACGTCCTGAGCTTTCACGAGGAATCGGACGGCTACGAAACCAATGAGGGCCCGAAGGGCGACGAAACGGGTGCCTACGAGAGGGATCGGAACGAGATCCGCCTGCGCTGGCTCCCCGATCCCTCCGGCGACGGGAAGGTCGATTTTTCCCTCATCCACGACCGGCATAGGGGGAACCTGTTGGGTTATGTCCGTGAAACCGCGGATGATTCCTTCTTCGACAGGAAACAGAAAACCGACGTGCCCGGCGAATTCCCCGCCGACCGCTGGGCCGGATCGCTGCAGGCCGATCTTCCGCTGCCGGATGGAATGCGTCTGAAATCGACGACCGGCTACCAGCGTTTCGACGGGCAGAGCCTGTTCGATCTCGATGGTTCGGACCTCCTCCGCTGGTATGCCGATGGATTCATCGACGAGGAGCGGTTCACCCAGCACCTGGCGCTTGAGGGGGAAAAGGGGAATGTCCGCTGGCGGATCGGCGGCTACTATGAAGATAGTAAATACTCCCGCGGTTACTCCGGCAGGGGTGGTCCCCCCGCCCCCGCGGGCAGCCCGTATGAAAACCAGGCGACCGAAGACGTGACGATCGCCGCGGTCGACGGCCGGCTCGATTGGGAATTCACATCCAGATGGCATCTGATCTCCGGCATCCGGCTCAACCACGAAGACCGTGAACTGACGAACCAGTCCAAGTTCGGTCCCTTTCCCCTCGTGCGGGGTTCCGGCGAAACTTCCGATTTCGCACCCCTTCCCCAGACGGCGATCGAGTGGCGGCCGGACGAGCGCAGCGTCATCGGGGCGAAGATTTCCCGCGCCTACCGGGCAGGGGGCATCTCCCACGCCCTGAATCTTGGAACTTCCCGGACCTACGAGGAGGAAGATGGCTGGGAGCTGGAGACCTTCGCCGGCACCTCGACGGAGAAGTTCGATTTCCGCGCCTCCGCCTTCCACGCACACCTCGACAACATGCAGGTGGCCTATGACGCACCGGGAGGATTTCCGGGGATCGACATGCTGATCACCAATGCGGCGGATTCCCATCGCTACGGCGCGGGACTCGAAGGCCGGTGGCGCGCCACGCCGGAATTCTCCGTGTCAGGCAGCCTCGGCTGGCTCCACACGCATTTCGGTGATCTCGAAATCGGCAGCATCGACGCGTCAGGCTACTCCTTCCCCAACGCACCGGAGTGGACCGCAAGTCTGGGGCTGAACTACGAGCATCCTTCGGGATTCTACGGATCCGTCCTCTTCTCCTACGCCGATGCGACGTTCAGCCGCGCGGACAACCCGGACACGACGCCGTTGGAGACCCGCAAGCTGCTGTCCGCCAGGCTCGGCTACCGCTGGAGCCACTACGGCGTCTATGTCTTCGGCACCAACCTTCTGGACGACGAATACGCACTCTACCGCGTGGACAACACCGCCACCGGTGGGTCCATCAATGGCAAAGCGGGCCCGCCCCGCGTGTTCGGGATCGGCTGTGAAATCCACTGGTGAGCACCGCAGCCATTTCGGCACTCGCGAAATTGCAAGGAAGTTGACCTTCGGGAAATGCGGAGTCCGTGCTAGGGTGAAGATCACCCTTACACCCTGTTCTGATGACCGGCCAACCCGTTGACCATCCCGGCCGTCTGGAAGCCCTCGCCGATACGCGGCTTCTCGACTCGCTGCCTGAAGAATCCTTCGATCGTTTCACCCGCCTCGCACGATCGCTGCTTGGCGCTGAAATTTCGCTGGTCACCCTCGTCGACCAGCACCGCCAGTATTTCAAAAGCGAATCCGGGCTCGGCGAACCTCTCCGCAGTCTCCGCCAGAACGACATCTCCTATTCCTTCTGCCGTTTCGTCGTGGAAGGCGGTGCACCGTTCGTCGTCGAGGACGCCAGACAAGATCCCCGCGTCCATGAAAATCCGGCGGTCACCGAGCTGGGGGTCGTCTCCTATCTCGGCATGCCGATTTCAACCTTGGACGGCTACATCCTCGGCTCGCTGTGCGCCGCCGGCACGTCGCCCCGCCAATGGTCCGAGGCCGACATGCGGAATCTCGCGGATCTCGCCGCCGCCGTCACCCGTGAGATCGAGCTCGC
>DATLIO010000445.1:0-4455 GCA_035539355.1 Luteolibacter sp. | reverse complement strand
GCGGTCGCCACGATCACCATCACGCCGAAAGCGGGCATCAATGCGTTGCGGCGGTGGTTGATGCCTCTGTCCGACACCGAACGGTACACGTTCACGGTGCTGGAAAATCCGCCTTCCAAACTGGCGGTTCCGTTCGGCGAGGCGTTCGACGTCACTTTGAAACTGCGCCGTGATTCGGAGAAGCGTCCATCCTTCGGGACGGCGCGTTACGGGTTGCAGCCGGAAATTTCCACGAAGCGGCGGAACGACCTCTACACCTTCGGATTTCCCGGTCAGCAGGAACCGGCGGTCGCCGTGTTCCACATCGGTGATGCGAGGCACGAAGTGAAGATCGAGCCGACGCTGCGGCCGGTCGCCGAAAGGGTGTCCGCATTGGTGAAGCCACCGGCTTATCTTCAGGTGCCGGAAAAAATCTCCGATCTCACGACCGCGGCGCTCACCGCGGTCGAGGGAAGCGAGGTGACGATCACGCTGACGACCAACCGTCCGCTGGCTGCGGCGACTTATGGTCCTTCGCGGAACCTTGCATCGCCCGGAGCTGAAAACCCACCCGGAGAACCGATCGCCGAAGGCTCGCTGGTGTTCCGTGACCGCGATTCCTCGACGCCTCCGTTGAAAGTGGGAAGCACCCCTTTCGAAATTCCGTTTGTTTGGAAAGACAAACTGGGCCTGCAAGGTGACTCGAAGTTCAACGTCCGGATCGATGCTTTCAAGGACGGCGCGCCGGCGGCCTATCTCCAGGGATTGGACCGGCAGAAAGTGATGCTGCCTGAGGAGACCGTCGAATTCGAAGCGCTGGCGGAAGATGATTTCGGAGTGAAAGCCAGCGGGATCGAATGGTCCGGTGAATTCACGAGGCCGACCGGTGAAACCCCTGCGAAAGGCGAGATGAAGTTGGCCGAGGGCAGGCCGGAAGAGAAGCGGTTGGGCCGCCCTGTCGCCTTTTCCCCGGCGGCCGTTGGCATCACTCCGCAGAAGCTGACGATGAGGGCTTTCGTGGAGGATTATTTCCCGGGACGGGGACGTGTCTATTCGGAGCCGGTCTCGATCTATGTGCTGACCCGCGACGAACATGCGCAGCTTCTCAAGAGCCAGTTCGACCGGGCGATCACGGAGCTCGAGGACGTGGCGCGTCGCGAGATGAACCAGCTCGATGAAAACCAGCGTCTGCAGAAGCTGGATGGCCAGAAGTTGCAGGAAGAGGAGAACCTCAAGCGTCTCGACGCCCAGGAACAGGCCGAAGCGGAGAACCTCAACCGCATGCAGGAACTGACCGAACGCATGGAGAAACTCATGCAGGATTCCGCCCGCAACGGTGACATCGACAAGGAGACGCTGCGCAAGATGGCGGAGTCGCTGAAATCGATGCAGGAGCTTTCGAAGAAGGACATGCCGAAGATCCGCAAGAAGCTCGGCGACTCGCAGGATTCATCCAATACAGCCGAGAAGAGCGAGAAGGATCTGGCCGAAGCGGTGGAGGAGCAGAAGCGTGCCGTGGAAAAGATGAAGGAAGCGGTCGAGAACGCGAACGATGCGAACAAGCGCTTCGAGGCCGGGACTTTCGTGAACCGGCTGAAGAAGGCGGCTTCCGAGTTGGATGGCATCAAGGATTCATTGCGCGATGCGGCCACTCGCTTGTTCGGCCTGCGGATCAGCGAACTGGATCCGGCGGATGCGCGTGTGCTTTCGGACGCTTCCCGCCAGCAATCGAACACGGGTTCGGACGTGCGGTGGATTCAGGAAGATCTGGTCCATTATTTCGCGCGGACCAAAGCGGATGCTTTCAAGGCGATTGTCGATGAGATGAAGGAATCGCAGATCGATCTCGCGCTCGAGGACATCCGCAACCAGTTCGCATCGAACCATTCGTCGTTCGGTTCCGACAAGAACGAGGAATGGGCGAAGCGGTTGGGCGAATGGGCGGCGAAGCTGGAGGAGGAGAACAAGAAGAACTCCATGGCCGGTGGCGGCGGCGGAGGAGGCGAGCGCAGTCCGGAGGACGAGGATTTCGAATTCATGTTGCGGGTGATGAAAATGATCCAGCAGGAGCAGGACCTGCGCGCCCGCACGCGCGCGCTGGAACAGTTCAAGCGTTCGGTTGAGATCGGAGGGGAGGTGCGTCCATGAAACGATTGTGGATCCTGATGATGCCCGTTTTGTGGGCGGGAAATGTTTCGGCCGAAGATCCGAAGAAGGAAGGCATGACCGCCGAGCAGGCTGCGGAGAAACACCGTGAAGGTTCCGAGAAGGTCGCGGAAGAGCAGGACGAGCTTTCCGCCGATGTGCAGCAGCTCACGATCGAGGAAACCGTGCCGCAGGTCATCCAGCTTCTGACGGAGGTCGGCACCATCATGGACGAAGCGACGGACTGGTTGATGGAACCGGACACGGGTGGAAAGACGATCGCCGCCCAGACCGAGATCATCGAGAAGATCCACGCCGCCGCGAAAGAGCGTCAGAAGCAAAAGGGCAGCGGCCAGGCCGGCGGTGCGATGATGGACATGATGGAGCGGATGATGGGCAAGGAGCCCGGCAAGGAAGGACAGAAGCCGGGGGAACCCGGTGGCGACCAAGGCGGCCCCGCCAACAAGTTCGGGGAGTCCGAGACTCCGAACGAAAACATCACCGGCGATGCGAATGAAAAAACGGAGGTGAGGAAAGTGCCCAAAGCCGCGGGAACCGCGGGCCGTGCGTTGCCGGAGGAATTCCGCAAGGCGCTTGATGCCTACAACCGGGGGGCCGAGGGCAAACAGAAGTGAACCTGCGCGGTTTCGTTTTCATGATGATCGGAGGGCTGGCCTTTGCGGCTCCGATGGCATTTTCGCAGGATCTGCCGGGGCGGAAAGACGATGTCATCCCCCAGCAGGTGGAGCTGATCTATGAACGGGGACTCCAGTATCTGGCGAAGACGCAGAACGCGAAAGGCCATTGGGACGACGGCGTGGGATCGGAACCGGGAGTCGTCGGCCTGTGTGTCGCGGCTTTCCTGGCCCATGGCGAGGATCCGAACAACGGCCCTCATGCCGCGGTGATCCGCAAGGCGATCGACTTCATCATTTCCCAGCAGAACGAATCGAACGGCTATATCGGGAACAACATGTACAGCCATTGTTTCGCGACCAAGGCGCTCGCGGAATCCTATGGCGTGCTCGATCATCCGGGTGTCGCCGGTTCGTTGAAGAAGGCGATCGCGCTGATCCTCTCCGCGCAGGAGCGGAACAAGTTCAAGGCATGGCGCTACCAGCCGGACAGCAAGGACGCGGACACCACCGTGACCGGTGGACAGCTCGTGACGTTGTTCGCGGCGAGGAACGCCGGGCTGGAGGTGCCGCAGAAAGCCATCAACGACGGACTCGCTTACATCGGCAGCTGCCGGGGGGCGGATGGTTCGGTGGGTTACACCTCCGCGACGGGAGGGAAGCCGACGCTCACGGCGATCGGGTCATTGTGTCTTTCCCTTGCGAAGGAACGCGATTCGAAGCCCTACAAGCTGAGCCTTGAATTCCTGAAAAAGAACCTCGATTACCGCGACCGCTATTATCCGTTCTATTACGAATATTACATGTCGCAGGCGTTGTTCCATGCCGACGAGCAGGTGTGGCGTGACTGGAACCAGCGCAACATCCGCTACATGGCCACCCTGCAGGCGCGGGATGGATCATTCCCCGGAAACCAGGGCGGCTCCTTCAACACCGCGGGAGCCCTGCTTTCGCTCGCCCTGAACTACCGCTATCTTCCCATCTACGAGAAATGACGTATTTCCGGTCAGCCGCCTTGGTCCTGCTCTCCGCCGCCGTGCTCACGGCGGAGGAAAACGCCCCGCGTCCGGATCTGCTGCGTTTCACGAACGGTGACCAGCTTCATGGTTCGTTTTCCGGGATCGCGGCAGGAGGCAAACTCAAATGGACGCGCGAGGATGTGAAGGAACCGATCGAGATTTCGCCCTCCCAGGTGAGGCAGGTGGTTCTTTCCGGCGGACGCCCCGCGGCCCCTTTGCCGACCCTTTCCTACGCGGCGCTGGTGAACGGCGACCGGATCCCCGGCGTGCTGAAATCGCTCGATGCGGGCAAGGTGGTCCTCGAAACGTCGTTCGCCGGTGAGGTCGTCCTGCCGCGCGAGCAGGTGGCGATGATGGCTCCAAGTCCGCTCGGCGGGCGTCTCGTTTATCATGGGCCTTACGATGCCACGGAGTGGAAGATGACCACGGTCGCGGAGCCTGACGGCCTGAAAGACGACGCGTCCGCGGATGCGGCTTCAAGTCCTTCGCGATGGGGTTTCTCCGGATCCGCATGGTATTGGCAGGGAGCCAGGCCCGGCACGGCATTGGTGAGAAAGGAAGGAATGCCCGACCGCGCGGTGCTCCGCTTCAACCTCGCCTGGACAAACCGGCTTTCATTCGCGATGGCGTTCCTCGCGGACTTCAAGCGGCCCGAACCCAAGGAGGGTGATCCGCCC
>DATLIO010000444.1:0-2880 GCA_035539355.1 Luteolibacter sp. | reverse complement strand
GACCTATCCGCAGCGCGTGGAGGTCCCGGTGGAGATGGAGGCGTCACGTCTCTATCTGCTGAGCGGGATCGCGGGCTGGGGTTATCCGGCGATCGATGACCAACGGCCGGCGATGAAAGCGACGCTCGAGTTTGCGGATGGCCGCAAGGAGGAGATCTTCCTGCTCAACGGCATCACGTTCGGCGACTACATCAAGGAGACGGACGTCCCCGGATCGAAGTTGCTGAAGGGCGTGGTCAAACGCGGTCAGATGCGGATGATCCGGATCGATGCGAAAAAGCCGGGCAAGGTGACGAAGCTGGTGCTCGAAAGTCTGGACAACGGAGTGACTCCGGTGGTCGCCGCGGTGACGGCGGACCTTTCCAAGGAGCCGGCGGCGGTGGAGACGACGTCGGAGTTGAAAGCGCCGGATCCGAACGATCCGAAAACGACCGCGCCGACGGGAGCCAAATGGGCGGAGCCGAAGACTGGTTTGCGGGTGTTGTTGGCTGGTGCGGGCAGCTCGCATGATTTCCCGAGGTTTTTCCTGAAGGAGGATTCGGAGATCCTCAAAGCGGCGGGAGGAATCGATGTCGCGGCGACCCCGAACGCGGAGGAGGCCATCCAGTTGATCGGACTCGCCGATGTCATCGTGTTCAGCGGGAACGATCCCCAATATGGAATGCCGAAGTTCCAGCGGGCGCTCAACGCGTTCGCGGATGCGGGACGTGGTGTCGTGATCCTGCACGCGGGAACCTGGTATAACTATCCGGCGCAGATCGGCTACAACCAGCGCTTCGTCGGCGGTGGCACCCGCAGCCATGGCAAGGGCGATTTCGATGTGGCCGTGGTGAACAAGGACCATCCGGTGATGAAAGGCGTCGCTCCGAAGTTCACGATCTTCGACGAGAGCTACCGGTTCGAAGTCGCCGATGCGCCGAATGTGGAAGTCCTCGCGGAGAACATCGCCGAAGGGAAAACGCATCCGAGCGTCTGGGTGAAGAAGGATCCGAAGGCGAAGATCGTCGGGATCACCCTGGGACATGACGAAAGAGCCCATGGCAATCCGGATTTCCGCAAGCTGCTGGTGAACGCGGTGAAGTGGGTGGGAGCCAAATAAGAGAATCATGAAAGAGCATCGTTTCACTGACGCGGCGTCGGCCGAGGTCGAACAGATCGGCGGCAAGACCCATCTCTGGCATTCAAAGCCCGGATTCACCGCGACCGAGGACTTGTTGTTCGTCCGGGTTTTCCTGGAGCCGGGCGAAGGGCATTCGTTCCACTATCATCCGAACAAGGAGGAGGTGATCTATTTCATCAGCGGCACCGCCGAACAGTGGGTCGAGGATGAGAAGCGGATCATGGGGCCGGGTTCATCGGTCTACATTCCGAAGAGCATCGTGCATGCGACGTTCAACAAGGGGGATGTCCCGTTGGAGTTCATCGCGGTCATCACCCCGGCGAGCGCCGAAGGTCCGGTGACGATCGAGGTGGATGACAGGGCTCCGGTTTGACGGGCGTAATCCCGGCATGGGATTTCTAACATTTCTGTCGGTCGTCTGTGTCGTGCTTCCGGGGATCGCCGCTGCTGCGATCCTCGATCTGCGGCAGGCGCCGTATTCGGCCGTCGGCGATGGCAAGGCGGATGACCGCGGAGCTCTGGCGGCCGCGCTTTCCGATGCGAAGAGCGGCGATGTCATTTTCATCCCTGCCGGCGAGTATCGGATCGTGATGGGAAAGGGGCGTCTGACGATGGCGGACGGTGTGACCTTGCTGGGGGAAGGCGGGAAATCAAAGGTGTCGGTGGTGTCCGATGGCGGTGAGAAGGAGCACCGGGAGTTCCTGCAGCCGGGATCGGATTGCACGCTGCAGGGGATGACCTTCATGCGGGGTGCGAATTTCCCTGCGGTGTTGTTCCCACTGTTCGGAGAACGGAAGAACATCGTGTTCCGGGATTGTGTGTTCGAAGGGGGTACGGAGAAATTTGCGGGCAACTACTGCCATGCGTTCCAGGTGGGGAATGGGGCGTTGGATCGTCTGACGTTCGACAAGATCGAGATGCGGGGTTTCACCTTCGGGTTGTTCCAAGCCAACCAAGCGAAGGGATCGCTGAAGAACGTCACGGTGGTGCGGTCGCTTTTTGAAAGGAACACGTCATCGGATCTGGAGTTCAATTCTCCGAACGGGACGATGACGGACATCGTCGTGAAGGACTGTGTGTTCCGGGATAATCTCAGCAAGAACGCTTCGGGTGGATTTGCCGTCGGGTTCGCGAACGTGCAGCGCGGGACGGTGGAGAATTGCAGGATCGAGAACTACGGGGCCGAGGCATTGCACGTGGAGGATCGGTCGGAGGATATCCGGCTCGTCGGGAATACCATCGTCGGCGGATCGCGCATCCAGACGAACGGGGTGATCCTTGTGGTGAACGATTCGAGGAAGGTGAAGATCGAACGGAACTACGTCGATGGGCGTCCGAACGAAAACAAAGTGAATCTCGTGCTGGTGACCGCGGGTGGACCGAAGTTCGCGAATCCATCCGATGTCCAGGTCGAACGGAACATTTTCATCAACGGAGCGGCGACGAGAACCTGGTATCTTCAGAAGGGCAGCGGGCCCGAACCGGTGGAAAACCACGTTCTTCCGGTCGCAGCGGAGCAGAAGTGAACGGAGAGGATTTCTTTCAATGTGGAATCGGTTATGCTTAACTGCCGGATTCCATCGATGCACGTTCCCACCCTCATTTCCAGAAAACGCGAAGGAGAAGAACTTTCCCCCGAGGAGATCGGGGCGTTGATCCGCGGATACACGGATCATGAGGTTCCGGATTACCAGATGTCCGCTTTCGCGATGGCGGTGTTTTTCCGGGGGATGACTCCGGTGGAGACGGCGGCGCTGACG
>DATLIO010000443.1:0-3408 GCA_035539355.1 Luteolibacter sp. | reverse complement strand
CGGAGGAACCGTCCGAAATGGTTTCCGCTTCCGGCCAATCGTTCGCGGGGGCGGATTCGGCCGCGGGTTCAGGAGCCGGTTTTTCCGCTTTCGCCGGTTTGGCGGTTTCGGAAGCGGCCTGTTTTTTGGGGCGCGGGTTGGAAATGCGGCGGACGCGCGGAGCGGGCTCTGCGGAAGCTTCGGAGGGGGCTGGGGATGGAGAGTTGTCTTCGCTCATGGGTGCCTGAACGAAGAAGCCCGCCGGAAAGGCGGGCGTCCAGTGGAATCCATCGGGATCCGGTTACAAAAGCCTACCAATTGCGGATGTCGTCCTTGGTCTCGGGGCCGGAGCCGGATTCGTTGGTTTTGCCGTCAGGGCCCGCCGACCAGAGATCGAAGTCAGGATTGATCGCCTTCGGGTTCGCCGAGCCGTCATCCATCTTGCCATTCCGGTAACGGTATTCGTTGCCCCATGGATCCACGATGGTGACTTCGGATTTGTCGCCGACAGTCCAGCCGATCTTGTTGGTTTTCGGGTCCAGCTCGGAAATGTAGATTTTCTGGACCGAGTCGGTGTCCGGGCCGGCGCCGTTGTCATTGGAATCCCAGTAAAGCGCGCGGTAGAGGATTTTGGAATCGCCTTTGCCACCGCTGCCGCCCAGCGGGAAATACCCGGTGTCGAGCTTGTATTGCTCGGCGGCGTTCGCCAGCAGGTTGACCTGGACCTTGGCTTCGTTGAGCGCCTTCTTCTGCTTCACATAAGCGGTGCTGGCGAGGACGATGCCTCCGAGGATCACGATGATCGTGATGACGGCGAGCATTTCCACGAGGGTGAAACCGCGGCGGAACGATGAGGCTTGGGTTTTCATGCGTCTGGATTTTTTCAAGGGCTGCGAGGATCGGATCAACCGGCCTGGGTGCCCATGGTGGAGATCACCTTGATGAGCGGCAGGAAGAGCGCGAACACGACCGAACCGACGACGAGTGCGAGGAACACGATCATGATCGGCTCAAGAATCGAGGTAAGCGCGGTCACGGCGTTGTCAACTTCGTCGTCATACACGTCCGCCACTTTGAGGAGCATTTCAGGGAGCTGGCCGGTCTCTTCACCGACGTCCACCATGGAGATGACCATGTCCGGGAACACGCCGGAGGACTGGAGCGGAGTGACGATGGATTCACCTTCCTTGACCGCCTCGTGGACCTTATCGATCGCCTTGGAGATGATGACGTTGCCGGCGGTGTCGCGGGTGATGTTCAGCGCCTGGAGGATCGGAACACCGGAAGTGACCAGCGTGCCAAGGGTCCGTGCGAAACGGGAAACGGCGCTCTTGCGCTGGATGTCACCGATGATCGGGGCGGAAAGCTTCATCTTGTCGACCGTGGTGCGGCCGCCGGGAGTGTTGCTCCACACCTTGAAGATGAAGATGAAGAATCCGACGATGATGAAGAGGAAGACGACGTTCGGCACGACGAGCGGCCTTGCGAGGAGGGTTTCGGAGGCTCCGAAGACCACGCGGGAGATCAGAGGAAGCTGGGCGTCGCCACCCATGTCCGCGAACATCTCCTTGAACTTCGGCACGATGAAAATCATGAGGAAGATCAGGATCGCCACGGCGATGAACATGACGATCGCCGGATAAACCATCGCGGAGACGATCTTGTTCTTCAGTTTCTGCGCCTTCTCCTGGTATTCGGCGAGACGGTTGAGGACGATCTCAAGAACACCGCCCAGCTCGCCGGCTTTGACCATGTTGACGTAGAGCTTGTTGAAGATCTTCGGATGCTGGGCGAGCGATTCGGAGAACGTGGAGCCGCCTTGGACCGAATCGGCGAGCGAGTTGATGGTGCCTTGGAGAACCGGGTTGGGCTCCTGTTTCGCGAGAACGGTGAGGCTGCGGAGGAGGGGAAGGCCCGAGTCGATCAGCGTCGCCAGCTGGCGGGTGAAGATCATCAGGCTCTTCGGATTGATGCGGCCGCCGGCCTTGCCTTTGACGGGGGCTTTTCCTTTGGCTTTGCCACCTTTCGCGGCAGGGGTCTTGCTTTTGGTGATCTTGCCTTTGCCTTCTTCCGCAATCTGGGTCGGGTGCAGGTTCAACGCACGGATCTTCTGAACCGCCTCGGCTTCGTTGGCGGCGGCGATGTTGCCAATGGTCTCTTCGCCTTTTGAATCGAGCGCTTTATATTGGAAATTGGGCATGGCTTGAGGTCTTTTTGAGAGAGGTTCAGAAGGGTTTTTTTACAACGGTAGTTGGCTTGGAGACAAGTCGTAGAAAGGAAAATGTCGGTTTTGTGACGATCAGGTGTATTTCAGCACTTCTTCGATGGTGGTCGTTCCCTGATAGATATTCCGCAGGCCGTCCTCGCGGAGGGTGTTCATCCCGAGCTCGATGGCCTTTTGTTTCAGGACGACCGTGGGGGCGCGCGCGGTGATCAGTTCGCGGATCGGGTCGGTGATGTTGAGGAGTTCGTAGAGACCGCGGCGGCCTTTGTAGCCGGACTGGCCGCAGACATCGCAACCGGCACCGGTGAAGAACTGCTTGTCGCCGAGCTCATGCGGCGAAACGCCGAGCTGGCTGAGGATCGCTTCGTTCGGCTCGTAAGGTGAACGGCATTCCTTGCAGATCGTCCGTACGAGACGTTGGGCGAGGATTCCTTCCAGCGATGCTGAAACGAGGAACGGTTCGCAGCCCATGTCGACGAGACGGGTGACGGCGCCGGGAGCGTCGTTCGTGTGGAGCGTCGAAAGGACCAAGTGACCCGTCAGCGCCGCCTGGATGGCGATCTGGGCGGTGTCCTTGTCGCGCATCTCCCCGATCATGATCCGGTCGGGATCCTGACGGAGGAAGGCGCGGAGAACGCGTGGGAAATCGAGGCCGATGCCTTCGTTGATAGGGATCTGGATGATGCCGTCGATGTCATACTCGACCGGGTCTTCGGCGGTCAGGAGTTTGGCGTCGATCGTGTTGATCCGGCGCAGAGCGGCGTAAAGCGTGGTCGTTTTACCCGCACCGGTAGGGCCGGTGACGATGAAGATGCCGTTCGGCTTTTCGATGGTCTCCGTGATGTAGCCGTAGATGTGTTCCGGCAGGCCGATGTTTTCGAGCGAGAGGTTGACCGAGGAGCGGTCGAGGACCCGGAGCACGACCGATTCGCCGTGGTGGGTTGGCAGGGTGGAAACCCGCATGTCGACCTGCTTTTCGCCGACCTGCTTCACGATCCGGCCGTCCTGGGGGATCCGCTTTTCGGCGATGTTCATGTTCGCCATGACCTTGACCCGGGAAAGGATCGGGCCGGCGAGGTGGATCGGCGGCGGAGCCATTTCGTAAAGCGCGCCGTCGACCCGGTAGCGGATCTTGAAGTCCTTCTCGAAGGGCTCGAAGTGGATGTCGGTCGCCTTCTCCTTGATCGCCTGATAGAGGACGAGGT
>DATLIO010000442.1:0-2046 GCA_035539355.1 Luteolibacter sp. | reverse complement strand
ATCCTCACCGAGGACAACGCCGAACAGCGCGAGGCGAAGGTGCTCGAAGCGTTGCGCGCGCATTTCCGTCCGGAATTCCTCAACCGCATCGACGAGACGATCATCTTCGACCGCCTGAAACGCGAGGAACTGACGACCATCGTCGACCTGCAGCTCGAGCGCGTGCGCAAGCGTCTGGCCAAACAAGGACTCGCGATCGCGTTGACCGAAGGGGCGAAAGAGTATCTCGGAAACCAGGGCTACGATCCGGTGTATGGCGCCCGTCCGTTGAAACGGGCGATCCAGCATCATCTGCTCGATCCGCTCAGTCTCGACGTCCTCGACGGCAAGTTCAACGAAGGTGACGTGATCACGGCCGACGTGAAGAACGGCCAGATGACGTTCACCACGTGAAGAACGGATTGCGTTTCATTTCCTCTCCGACCGTGGTCGCAGGACCATGGCCGGGGAGGATGATCGTTTCCGGATCGAGGGATGTGACCGCAGCGCGGATGCGATCGAGAGCCGGTTGGTAGAAATCCGGATCGCAACCGCCGATCGAGCCTGCGAAGATCGCGTCACCGGCGACCAGCAGGGGCTTGTCGAAACCTTCGATGAGATAACCGACGGACGGATTGAAATGTCCGGACAAATCGATGGTGCGGATGGTCAGGTCTCCGCGCTGCAATGTCTCACCGGCATGCAGGGGGGAAGCTCCGGGAATTTCCGGGCCGAATTTCTCACCACTGAAAGCGGGAAGCCCGGCTGTATGATCGGGGTGCCCGTGGGTGATGAATACGGTGGTCGGTCCGACGCCGGGTTTTTCCAAGGCATCGGCGCAGGAATGGGGATCATCACCGGTGTCGAAAAGCAGGTGGGTATTTCCGGACGAAACGAGCCA
Organism: Luteolibacter sp.; assembly: GCA_035539355.1. Taxonomy (GTDB): domain Bacteria; phylum Verrucomicrobiota; class Verrucomicrobiia; order Verrucomicrobiales; family Akkermansiaceae; genus Luteolibacter. Next base: position 1,166 of record DATLIO010000442.1, on the reverse strand, counting down.
GGCGTTCACATGTTCGTCGCCGAACGGAAGAACGAGCCTGCTAAGAAACGGCTCATTCCGGATTGCCGGCTCGTAGTCCGGGTGACTTGCGAAAGCTTCCGGGGCGAGTCCGAGGGCGCTCGCGAGTTTGCGTGCGGTTTCGGCGGAGAAACGGCCGCGGGAAAAGGCGAGTACTTCGCTTTCCGGCAGACCCGCGCGCTTCGCCGCTTCCGTCGGTGAAAGGGCGAGGCCGCGGAGGACCTTGCGGAAAACGTAGGTGAAGTCGTCTTCGAGCATGAACGAACAGTCAAAAACAGGGGCGGTCATCGACCGCCCCTGCATGATTGGAGTGATTACCGGACGCGGTAGTAGCCGTCCGGATTGTAGAGGAAATAGACGTCCTTCGGATTCAGGCGGGGAAGGAAGGCGTAGGGTTTGCCTTCGGCATCCACGGCCTCTTCAAGGGCGGTGACGACCGCGGGTCTTGGTGCCGTCGTCGCATCGGGATCCCGGGTGAGGGAGGTTTCCTCGATGCCGGTCACGACGTTGTTCACCCATTTCAGACCGACGGCTTTGTCGCCGAATTCGCTCCAGTCGCCGCCGGAGGATTTCGAATACATCTGTTTGATGAACTCGTCGGTGGTGATGCCCATTTTCTTGGCCACCGGAGTGGCGAGGCGTTCCCACCAGCGCTGGCTATCCTGATAGAACTCCTTCTGCTGGGTGAGGTTCAGTTTCGCGAACATCAGCTGCGCGGAGATCTGGTGGTGGAGGATCAGCGAATTGGGATAGCAGTAGCTTTCCTCGGCGAGCGTGGTGATGCACGCGGCCATCGAGGCGGCGAAGGATTTCACGACCACGTGGATCGGGGCCTCGCTGGCCTCCATCGACTTGAGGATGCGGTAGCCGGCCATGACGGAGCCGCCGGGGCAATCATCGATGACGATGAAGATCGGCAGTTTCCTGTCCTTGTTGTTCCAGTAGTCGATGCGGCTGCAGATGTAATCCGCGGTGGCCGGGACGATCATGCCGTTGAGTGCGATGCGGCGGTCGGAAATGACGAGCACGCCGTCTTCGCGGAGCGGCTTCTGGAGATAGACCGGTTTGGCGTCCGCGTATTTCGAGCGCTTGTCGATCGTGTCGATGCGGTTGATGTCGTTCTGCAGGCGCGTGGTTTCGATGAGCGC
>DATLIO010000441.1:0-1710 GCA_035539355.1 Luteolibacter sp. | reverse complement strand
CAGCACGAGCATCAGGATGGATGCGGCGACGAGGCCGACCGCGACGATCGATCCGAGCTGGGCCATGCCGGGGAAGCCGCCGAGATTGAGCGCGAGGAAAACGATCGCCGTGGTGAGCGCTCCGAAAAGAACCGGCCGGCCGCTGGCTTCGCGGAGCGGTTTCACCGAGTGGCCGGTCACCTTCGCTTCCTGGCAGATGACGAGACCGTAATCGACGGCGAGGCCGATCAGGATCTCGGCGGAGCTGAGGGCGATGATACTGAGTTTCCCATACATCCAGCCGGCGACGCCGAGGGCGATGGCGAACACGAGGGTGAGGATGACCGTGAGGCCGAGCAGCAGGCTCAACCGCCGCTGCATCCACCAGAACAGCAGGCCGATCAGGCCCATGGTCACGGCGATCGATCCGCTGAGATCGGTTTCCATCGCCAGGCCGATTTCCGAAGAGAACGCGGGTTCGCCGGTGTAGCGGAGCGCGAGTTTCGCATCCTCCTGCTTCTTCCAGGTTTCGACGGAAGCCTTCACCTGCTTGAGCCAGACATCCGCGCTGCGGTAGCCGTCGATTTCACCGGGGGCCTCGACGAACAACAGATGCGAACGGCCGTCGGCGCTTTCGAACGCTTCGCCGCCTTCACCGGAGGACGTCAGTGCGGAGACCGCGGGGTGTTTGAGGAAACCGAACGGATCGTGCGATTTCATCACCATGTCCATGCCTTCCATCGCGGTCGCGATTTCATCGAGCGATGCCTTGATGGCGGCCGGTGAAGCCTCGGGCGAAAGTTTCGCCGCCTGGGCGTTCGCCAGCGCGGGATCTCCATTGAGCCAGAGATAGGCGAGCAACTCGGAAAGACCTTCGGGCTCGCTCATCCAGAGCGGCTGCCAGCGGGCGCGTTTGGCGACCCCGTCTTTTTCCAGATGTTCGCCGAGGGATTTCGCCGCTTCGCCGAGCAGGCCTTCATCGTCCGGCCCGCCTTCGATGAGCATGACGAGCTCGTTGTTCCGGGAAAAGGCTTCGTGGAAAACCTTGAGGCCTTTCACTTCCGGCAGATCGCCGGGGAGCATCGAGAGGATGTCCGTGTCAAAACGCAGCCTCAACAAGCCCGCGGTCGCGACAAGGATCGAAACGACGAGGAGGATGGGCAGTGCCAGACGGCGGAGCATGGGCCGAACTCAAGCGGACATTCGCCGTTCCGGCAATGAGGTTCGTCAGCGGCGCCGACGGACCAGGAACAACGCTGCGGTGGTTCCGAGGAGCGCGACCGATGGCTCGGGAACCGTTTCGAGGGAAAATGTGTGGGTGATCGGGTTCGGATTGACGAATTGGATCTGGGAAAGCTGGGATCCGGGCAAGACACTGTTTCCGAAGGTGACGAGCCCGTTTGCATTCCAGCCGGTGATCGTCAGGGTGCTGTTGCCCCAGGTGACCGAGGATGAGTTGGAAAACGTCAGAACGTTCGATGGATTCGACTGTCCGGTGGTGTTCGTGCCTCCCAAGTTCAGTGTTTCTGAAAAGCCGATGGTCGAAGAGCCAATGATGCCGTTTCCGCTTGCGATGAGCGTGACTGAGGAGGCGTTGTAGCCTCCCAAAGTAAGAGTTCCATTGCTTCCGTGGATGACTCCGTTGGTGAGGGAGCTGCTGCTGAAATGGTTGGAACCATACGGGCTGCGGCCGCCGTGGCCGATCGAGGTTTGGAAACCGTGGAAAGTCCG
>DATLIO010000440.1:0-8687 GCA_035539355.1 Luteolibacter sp. | reverse complement strand
GGAACGATTCGCGGGCGGCGGGTGCGGCAGGAGGAAACAAAGCGACGAGTTTCGCCTGCAACGCGTCGTTCCGGTGGAGGCGCAGGCGTGCGAGAAGATCGGCGGTGATCGCTTCGCGGGGGATGGCGGAGGATTCGACCGCGTTCAGAAGTGCGAGGGCGGAGGCCGGGCGGGAGGCGAGCAGGGCGAAGGCCGCGTCCCGGCGGTCACGGGAAACTCCGGGAAGGATGCGGACGATCTCCGGGCCGATACCAGGTTCATCGTAGAAAACCAGCGATGAGAGGCAGGTGTTCGCGAGATCGGCGGGTGAGGCGGGATCTTTCGCGATGGTGAGCAGCACCGTGACGGCGGGAGGATGGTGGATTTCCCCGAAGATGCGCGCCATTTGCAGACGCTCGACGGCGGGCGCGGTGGTTGAGGACAAGAGGTCGGTGGCTTCCTTCAACGCGGAGGCATCACCTTGCCGCAGACGGAGAAGGAGCGACCCTTTTCCGAGTCCGGCCAGTTCCGCCGAGAGTTCCGGAGGAAGGTCCGGAAGCATGCGGCCCTGGAACGCCTGGCCGAAGCCGTCCATGAGCGCGGATTTGTCGGCGGGCGACGGGGCCAGCGAAAGAAGGCGCGCCGCATGGAGGAGATCGCCGCGTGTGCCGGTCGCGGCGAAACGGCGCATCAGTCGCGGGGTGATGTGCCGGCGGACGATCGCTCGATTCCAGAGGTCCGGTTGATGTTCGAACAATGAGATGACATCGCCCGGAGCGGAAGCGCAGTGGGATTCAAGGATGAACCAGGCCATCAGCGGGATGAACGGATCCTTCGCATCCATGTCGCGGGCGAGCACGGCCGCGGCGAGTGGCAGGGCCTGTTCCTTGGGCAGGCGGCGCGCGGTCGAAAGAATCTGGCTCCTGACCTCGGCGTCCGGTTCGTTGGCGGCGAGTCCGATGACTGCCTGATGGACGGCGGCGGGCAGGAGTTTCGCATCGCCCGAGAGACGGATGGCCCACGCCCTCACCATCGCGGCGGGATGGCGGAGCGCCTGGAGCGTGTGGGATTCATCGAGCCGCCCGGTCTGGTGAAGCACCCACAGGATTTCGAGGGCGGGATGCGTTCCACCGCCGGACGATGAGAGCAGGTCGGCGGTGAGCTTCGCCTTGCGCTCGGAGAGCAGGCGCACGGCGGTCTGGCGGTGCCAGAGGTTCGGGTGGGAAAGCAGGGCGATGAGCTCGCCGTCGCTTTTTTTAGAAAGATCGGTGTCGTGTTCCAGCGGGAGATCCTTTCCGCGGAGGCGGTAGATGCGGCCGGTGAAGGGGTCGATCTGCCCCTGGTAGTTCTGGCCGTGGGCGATATATTCCTCACGGAAATCCGCAATGGTGATGGAGCCGTCGGGGGATGGAGTGAGATAGACCGGGCGGAACGTGACGTCATCGCTGGTCAACGCGGGATCGACGTCGGTGGTGGAGAACGTGCTGCCGGTGGCGAGGCGTCTCGATGCGGTGAGCTTGCGGTGGAGGGGATCGGTACCGAGCAGGAGACCGCGCCATTTTTCAGGCAAGGCGGTGCCTTCCATCATGATGATGTTGTGGGTGAAGCGGGCGATGGGGTGGCTGGCCGCCATGGGCGGCAGTTCGCCGAAGGCATAGGGATTCACCGGCGGGCCGAATTTGTCGGGTGACGTGCCCTGCTTCAGGTAGATGCCGTCCTGGATGTGATGCCAGCCGCGGGTGTCGCCCCCGTTGTGTCCGCTGAAAAGACGACCCTCGGCGTCGAAGTGCAGGCCGAACGTGTTGCCGCTGCCATCCGCGAAAATTTCGAAATCCTTCGTCACGGGGTGATGGCGCCAGACCGCGCAGCCTTCGAGGTAGACCGGCTTTTCCGGAACGCCGGGACGGGTGATGTGGCTCGTGACCGTGCTGCCCTGGGCTCCGTAAAGCCAGCCGTCCGGCCCCCAGGTGAGACCGTTCGCCGTGCTGTGGGTGTCCTCCAGACCGAATCCCGCCAGGCGCACTTCCGGATCGCGGTCCGGGATGTCGTCGCCGTTGGCATCCGGATAGAAGAGCAGGTAGGGGGCGTGCATCACCCAGATGCCGCCGTGGCCATGAAGGACCGAGTTCGCCATGTTCAGGCCGGTGAGGACGTTCTTGTGACGATCATAAACGCCGTCGTGATCGGTGTCCTCGTGCACGCTGACGATGTCCGCGCCGGGTGTGTGACCGGGCGGAGGTGGCGGAACCCGATCGTATTTTCCGCGGTAGTAGGCATCGCGGGAAATCATCTTCAATCCCGCCGGGTAGGGATACTGGCGGTATTGGGAAATCCACATCCGGCCCCGCGCATCGAAACTGACATGGGTGGGTTGGGCGACTTGCGGTTCGTGGAGCAGGGATTCGACCGACAGATCCGCGGCGGGTTTGAGATGCGCCAACGCATCGGCCGGGGACACCTGTCTGCCGCGGATCGGATCGGCGGGAGCCTGCAGGACGGTGCTCGCGGGCCGCCAGTCCTTCGACGTGTAGGCCGCGACGGCGGGTGGCTGCGCGACCGGAAGCAGATCGTCGTCCGTGATTTCACCGGAGGCGGAAAGCCATTCGCGGTCGAGCCGCACTTCGTCCAGATAGCCGCCGAAAACGGGCGGATGGACGAGTCCCTTCTCCGCCGCGGCACCGTCGAGGCGGATCGCGAGCGTGTTGAAAACCTCCTTGCGGAGGATGTCCTTGGGCACCTTGAAACGGGTCGGTGCGTCCGGTCCGGCGTCGACGGATTCCACGATCAGCCTGCCATTGAGAAAAACCCGGAAAGGCCCGGGGATGTCCTGGACGGCGAAGGTCATCGACTCGCGCCAGAGGTCCTTCGGGTCCGGCGAGGGGTCGACCAGCGACGGGGCGACCTGCAGATGGGCCCGGTACCACAGGGGTTTTCCCGCAACCGCCGTTTTCCCCGCGGAGGGAACGGACCGGGGAGCCCATGCCGGAGGATCCGCCATCGCAAGGCACGGGATGGAAAGCCAGACGACGATCGCGGCGGACGGTTTCATGATACGATGAATCCAGTAGTTCGGTCCTCCCGTATTAGGCCGCTGCCGGGGGACGCGATCGGAAGGGCCGGGTCTGCGCATGGGGAGTTTACGGCCGCGTCCTCGGTACGGTTGTTCGCTTTTCGCTCAAACTCGACCGTTTTCGCGTTCCCGGGATCTTCACCGGTTGGCAAAAACAAAGGAATTCGACAGGAAAGTGGAAAAGCCGGACGGGGCTCGCGCCGTTATCTCTTTGACCCAATCCACCGATGATCCACTCCTTGAAACCCCGATTCGTCCTCAGTTGTCTGTTCATGACCTTGTCCGCGGCCCTGGCGGCCGAACCTCCGCAGGGGTTCACTGCGCTTTTCAACGGGAAGGATCTCGACGGATGGCGGGGTGGCAGCACCTACGACCATCGGAAACTGCTTTCGTTGCCGGATGCCGAACGTGCCGCGCAGATCGAGAAGTGGACGGCGACGATGACCCAGCCGGGCAAGGACGGGAAACCGCACTGGCGCGTCGAAGGGGATGAACTGGTCAACGACGGCTTCGGCGACTACGCGACGACGAAGAAGGATTACGGCGACTTCGAGTTGCTGCTCGAATACAAGACCGTGCCGAAAGCGGATTCGGGGGTCTATCTGCGCGGCGTGCCGCAGGTGCAGATCTGGGATTCGACCGAAGATGATGAGAAATCGGTCAAGCTCGGCAAACCGAAGGGATCGGGTGGCCTTTGGAACAACAGCGCGGGTGCGCCGGGCAAGGATCCCTTGGTGAAAGCCGACAAAGCGTTCGGCGAGTGGAACAAGTTCCGCATCGTGATGGTCGGCAGCCGGGTCAGCGTCTGGCTCAACGGCACGCTGGTGGTCGATCATGCGGTGATGGAGAACTACTATGACCGTAAGACTCCGGTGCCTGTCACGGGGCCGATCCAGTTGCAGACGCATGGTGGTGAGATCCGCTGGAAGAACATTTTCCTCCGTGAGATCGGAGCGGAGGAAGCGAACCGGATTTTGTCGGAGAAAGGGACCGCGGGATTCAAACCGATCTGGAACGGCAAGGATTTCGAAGGTTGGGCCGGTGCCGTGGCCGATCATGAGATCAAGGACGGCGACATGGTGATCAAGCAGGGTAAATCCGGCACGATCCATTGGAATCATGAGCTGGGTGACTTCTCGGTGCGGATGGAATTCAACACGCCGCCCGGCGGAAACAACGGCCTCGCGATCCGGCATTCGGGTGAAGGCAACCCATCCGTCGATGCGATGTGCGAATTGCAGGTGCTGGATGACCGGGCGGAGAAATACGCGAAGCTCGATCCGCGGCAATTCCACGGCAGCGCTTATGGCATGGTCGCCGCGCACAAGGGATACACGCGGCAGGCGGGCGAGTGGAATTTCCAGGAAGTCACGGTGAAGGGATCGACGATCAAAGTGGAGTTGAACGGCACGACGATCCTCGACACGGATCTTTCGAAAGTGGATCCGTCGACCTTCATGGACGGGAAGACCCATCCGGGGAAAGACCGCGCGAAGGGTTTCTTCGGCTTCGCGGGTCACACCGATCCGGTCCGCTTCCGCAATCTCTCCGTGAAGGAGTGACGGTCAGCGGGTGCGGAACGTCTTGCTCTCCATCAGGGCGAGGAGCAGGTCGCGGAAGCCGCCTTGCTCCTTGCTGATTTTTCCGACGATGGCGGCGATCTCCTTTTTCTCGGCGTAGCTCGGAATGCGGCCGGTGGCGTAGATCATGAGTTTTTCCGAAAGGCAGCGGGCGAAGATGTCGCTGTTGCCGGCGATCCATTTCTTGAGATCGGTGTAGCCGGCGATCTCGGTGCCATCGGGCAGCTTGCCGGTGGGGTCGATCTTGGCGCCGGTCGGCCAGACGTCGCGCCAGCCGCCGACGGGATCGAAATTCTCGAGCACCAGTCCGAGCGGATCGATCTGGCGGTGGCAGCCCATGCAGCTTGCGGCTTGCGTGTGGGCGGCGAGCAGGTCGCGCGGGGTTTTCGCTCCCTGCGTGTCCGGGGTGAGGGCGGGGACGTTGTTCGGCACGGGTGGAAGCGGGATGCCGAGGATGCGTTCCAGCATCCAGACGCCGCGCAGGACCGGTTGCGTGTCGACGCCGTTGGCCGTGGCCATCAGGATCGCGGATTGGCCGAGAAGTCCGCCGCGAACGCCACCCCGCTGGATGGGGAGCCGTTCGATCTTCCGTTGCTCGTTCGTGTAGGTCGTGTTGGGGTTCACCTTCTTTTCCTCACCCTTTGGAAAATCGTAATTCTCAATCGCGAAGCGTTTCGAAGTGGTGATGAAATCCGGATCGATGAAATCGCGGAGCGGCCGGTTCTCTTTGAGCATCGCGAAGAAGAAGTGTTCGACTTCGGTCTTCGCGATCTCGATCTCGTCGTCGCTGAAGCCGAATTTCTCATCCGGCATGATTTCGGGAAGAAGCCGCGTATCGAGCCACTGCTCGGTGAAGTCTCGGATCATCGGCGAGCCCGGCGAACGCGGAATCAGCTTCGTGATGGCGTCGCGGTAGACGGCGGGATCGGCGAGTTTTCCCTGGCGTGCCAGGATGGCGATGTTCGAGGTGGGTGTGTCGCGGGTGAGGAAATAGGCGGCGCGGCTCGCGAGGTCGTGCTGGTCGAGTTCGCCGGCATTCGTTTCGCGGTAGAGGAAACGCGGTGAAACGAGCGCGCTGCGGACGGCGAGATGCATGCCGTCCTCGAAGCGGTTTCCGGCGGCCCAGTGCTGTTCCGCGATGTTGAGAAACTGCTTCCTCGTCCTGTCGTCGACAGGTCTGCGGAACAGACGTGGAAGGAAGAGTTTCAATCCGCGGTCGGCATACGCTTCATCGCTTTCACCGGCTTTCCTTACGCCGAAACTCCATTCGCGCCACTCGCGGCGCTGGTGGTCGCGCGGACCGTCGACGGTTTTGAGAGGGCCTTCGACCGAGACGCCGTGCAATTGGAGTGACGGGCCGTTTTCATGGTAGAGATAAGTCAGCGTGTCGGCGAGGCATTGGCGGGAAGCCCCGTCTTCATGGGCCATCGCGAGGGCCGCTTTCGTCCAGCGGTTGTCCATCGTGGCGTCCGCCATGTTGAGGTCCGGGTTCTTGTAATGGCGTTGGAAGATGTCCCAGCCGTTGCGGCCGCGCAGCGGGGTGATGGAGATGCGTTTCCGCGGGTTGCCGGGGAAGAGCATTTCCTGCCAGGCGGCGAGGAAGCGCGGGTCTTCTTCGAACCGCTTCTCAAGAAGTGCTGCGAACGCTTCGGGTTCGTGGTCGAGCTCGGCGTTGAGCCAGCGGAAAACGGGGGTTTGTCCTTCGTGGAGTTCGGCGTCGAAGGTGATGGTCTCCGGGGTTTCCCGGGTGACGGGGATCTCCTTGAGCAGGCGGAAGTTCGTCGTGCGGGAGCGATCGCTCGCCGAAAGATCACGGGCGCGTACTTCGAGGATCATCGGCTTGCCATCCTTCGGACGGAACGCCGAGGTGCTGACGCTGATGCGGTAGATGCCGGAATCGGTGATCTCGATTTTGCTCGGCCATGTGCTGCCGCGCATGATGTCGACGCTGCGTGACGCGAGCCGCAGGGCGTCGCCGTGGATGGTCGATGCGGAAAAGCTCAGGACCAGATCGCTGATGCCGGCCGAGCGTTTGGTGACGGGCGGCTTGGCTTTCAGCGGGGGAAACAGCTCGTCGGCGATCTGACGGGCGATCTCGTGATAGGCTTCGAGCAAGGGCGGGGAAAGGACGAGCACTTCGCTGACCGTGTCGAATCCATGGTCCCTCGTGTCGGTGGGAAAGCCCGCGGGGAGGTCGAAATCCGGCATCTGGAAAACGGTCCGGATCGAGTTGCGGTATTCGAGACGGTTGAGCCGCCGTGGGAGCGTGCCGCCGACGGGCGTGTGCTTGGAAAGCTGCGCGTCGAGGAATTCAAGAAGCGCCTTCTTCTCATCGGGAGTCGGCTGTTTCTTGTCGATGGGCGGCATCTGTTCGTAGACCACCGCGTTGTAGGTTTTCTCCCAGATCTTCGCGGTGCCGGGCGCGTTCCAATCGATCTCGCCGAGGTCGAGGTTCACGCCGCCTTTTTTTTCCTCCGCATCGTGGCAGCGCACGCAGCGTTCTTCGAGGATGTCGGCGATCGCGGACGGGATGGGCGAAACGGTCGGTTCCGCCGCGGATGCCATCGTGGTGAGGACGGCCGCGCCCATGAGGAAGCGGCTTCCGTGAAACAAACGCGTCATCAGGAGAAGAGCTGGTTGAGATTGCGCGAGGCGTTCGAGAACGTGCCTGTTTCCAGCCCGAGGCGTTGCATGAGGGTGATGTAGAGATCACCCATCAACGGAGCGTCCTTCGCTTTCGCATCGATGCCGATGTGCTGGCCATGCTTGAAACCTCCGCCGGCGACGAGCGTCGGCAGGTTGGCGTTGCTGTGTCGGCTGGCGTCTCCCATGCCGGTGCCGAGCAGGATGACCGTGTCATCGAGCAGGGATCTGCCCTCGGGGGTTTTCTTTTGCGAAAGCTGGCGGAGGAATCCGGCGAAGCAGGCCATGTGGGCGCGTTCGATGGAAATGAGGTCGCGGATCATTTCAGGATCGTTGCCATGATGGGAAAGCGCGTGGTAGCCGGCCTTGAGCACTTCGCCATCGATGGCGAAGACCTGGCCGAGGCCGTCGAGAAACAGCGACATCACGCGGGTCGATCCGGTTTCAAGGGCGAGGACCATGAGGTCATACATGATGCTGCCCGCCTCCATCTGCAGGTTGGGCGTGATCGGATCGTAGCTGGGAAGCTTGTAGCCGGGATCGGGCGAAGGTTGGTCGAGCGCGGCGAGCTGGCGTTCCATCTTTTTCTCCACCGTGCGGAACGAGTCGAAGTATTCGTCGAGTTTCTCGCGGTCGCGTTTCGGAAGTCCGGCCTGCAGGTGTTTGGCGTCGCCGAGCACGCTGTCGAGCGAGCTTCGCCCGCTTTTCAGGAGATACTCGGTGCGTTCGCGGCTGGCCTGCGAGGTGAAGAGCTGGCGGTAAAGGACGCTCGGACGCGTGACGGCCGGAAGGCCCATGCCCTGGCGGGTGAAGCTCATCGATTTCGCGCCTTCACCCATGCCGGTGGCGAGTTCGATGGAGGCGAAGCGGGATTTTCCGCCGATCTGATCGGCGATCTGCTGGTCGAGCGAATACGAGCCGGGCGAGTTGCCGCAGAGGAAATTCGACCAACCTTTGTGGCCGTTCGGGGCGCGGTGATCGAGGCCGGAGAAAATGGTGAACTGTTCGCGGTGGGGTTCCAGGGGCGTGAGGCTGTCGGGCATGACGTAGCCGCTGCCGAGGGTGCGCGGGAAGAACGCGGGCTGGTGCCAGCCGAGGTAGGAGCCGATGGCGACGAAATTTTTCGGACCGTTTGCGACGGTTGCGGCCGTGGCGCGCGCTCCGCCGAACGCTTCCAATGCGGGAAGGGCGATCAGCGCGGTGGCGCTGCGCAGGAATCGGCGTCGGGTGAAGTGGGGCTGCATGGGTTTCGGAAGCAGGATACGTGGCTGGGTGACGTGGAATTTCTCGTGTATGGCCGTTATCGCAACGGAGAATTGCGCGTTTGGCGGACTGTGGATCAATCCCGTTGCCGATAAGTGGCGCGAATTGGAGGAAAAGGAGCAGAGGAGGTGACGGAGCGCCACGTATCGGAT
>DATLIO010000439.1:0-2952 GCA_035539355.1 Luteolibacter sp. | reverse complement strand
AGAAGTTCGCCGAAACCGAGGATCGCGTTCATCGGTGTGCGGATCTCGTGGCTCATCATCGCCAGGAATTCGCTCTTCGCCTGATCCGACTGGATTGCCTTGTCCTTGTCCGAGCGGACCTTTTCCAGGCGTTCCTGATTTTTCAGGAAAAGGATCAGGATCCCGACTCCGATCGCGCCGGAGATGATCGCAATGCTGCCGGTCATGGCGACCACGAGGTTGGTCTGCTTGAAACTTTCGGTCAATTTGTCCTGCCGGTCCTTCAACAACCGCATTTCCTCCCCCTCCATCTCCGCGATCAAAGTGCGGTAGCGGTCCATGAGGGCCTTTCCCTCCCCAGAGTTCGTCATCACACGGACCTCGTCCTCCCCCTGCGTCTTCCTTATTTCGATGGTCTTCGCGAGATAGGCTCTCTTGAGCTTCGCCGCTTCAAGAAGCTGTCCCACCCGACGTTGTTGCGGCGGGTTGTCTTCGGTCAGATCCGAGAGTTCCTGCAGATAACCATCCAGAACCTTCCGGGCCTGGTTGTAAGGCTCGAGATATTCGTCCCGTCCCACAAGCACGTATCCCCGCTGGCCGAGTTCCAGATCCTGCATCGAGGACAGCGACTTCTGCAGCGCGGTCAGAACGTCGCGTGTGTGCGCCACCTTCTTGGAATCCTCGAGATTCTCCCTGGTGTTCAGGGCGGAGGTGATCACGCCGTAGCAAACCATGACCAACGCCACCAGAGCCAAAGTGATCGATCTGGTCCTGAATTTGCGGGCGCGTTGGAGCATTCGTCGGGATTTATGCCAATCGGAGCAGGATCTGTAATCCTGACAGCCACTTTCCTCAAGTTGAAAACCTGCGCTTTTCCCTTACACACGGGCTTTCTGGCGCCACGCGAAGATCAAAAACGCCGCCGAAAAGGCGAACATGAACAGGGAGAGGAACTGTCCTTGGGTCAAAACCCCATCGATCACCCACGCGGCGTCCGGTTCCCGGAAACGTTCGGCGAAGATCCGGAAAATCGCATACAGTCCGAAAAACAGGCCCGTCAGCAAACCGTGCGGCGCTTTCGGAAATTTCACGCGGACGATCCACAGAATCGCGAACAGCAGCAGGCCTTCCAGAAGACCTTCGTAGACCTGCGACGGATGACGCGGTTCGAGATAGGGAGAAATCGCCTCCCCCACCTTGTCCGATTCCCGGTTCGCCTTCAGCAGTTGCTCGACAAACGCATGCTGCGCCTGGCCGGCCTGGTTTGCCGGAGCCTCGTTCATCGCCTGATAGGCCGGACCCAGTGCCGGCTGGGCCGTCACGGCGGCGGCCGCGGCGGCTTCAAAGCTTCCGGACTCCGGCGCTTTGGAATCGGTCAGAGCCGTCGGGAATTTCACCGCCCACGCCACGCCCTGGGCCACGCGGCCATAAAGCTCTCCGTTGATGAAATTGGCGGCACGCCCGAACAACAGACCGAGAGGAGCGACGACGCACAATCCATCGCCCAATCCCGTCCACGAGACCTTGTGCTTGCGGGCGTAGAACCACGTGAAAATCACCAGCCCGAGAATTCCGCCGTGGCTGGCCATGCCGCCTTCCCAGACCCGGAATACCAGCATCGGATCCGACATCAGCTCGCCCAGCCCATGAGCCGGAATGTGATAAAACAGGATGTAGCCGAGTCTTCCGCCGAGAAAAACGCCGAACAGTGCGGCAGCGGCGATGAAATCCCCGGTTTTCTCCGGTTTCAGCACCCATAGACCTTTCCGCGCGAGATGGCGCAGCAGCAGGAAACCCACGACGAAAGCCAGCAGGTAGGCCAATCCATACCAGCGGAGCGCGAAATTCCCAAACAGCGGCAGCGCCACCGGATCCAGATCATGCACGTAAACGCCTAACACGCCCGCACCTCACACCATCCCCGGATCACCCGCAAGCGGAGATCTCGACACCTTCCCGATTGACCTGCAGCCGATCCCAACGGACGTTTTCCCCATGCCGAGCAAGAAAGATCTGCTGGATCTCCAGTTCATCGACGCGCGCCACAAGCTCATCGAGGTTGCGGCGTTCCTCGACCGTATCGACCGCCATCCCGGCGACGACGACTACCGGATCGAAGCGCTGCGGAAAGCCCTGCCCATTCTTGTCGAAAACCGCCCCGACCGCGCCCGCGCCGTCCTGGAAGCGCTTTCCGACCATTCAGAAACCCTCGAGGAGACCGCACCGTTCCAAGGCGCTTTCGGGGCCCCTCTCCCCCACTGATTTTCCCCAGATGAAATACATCGAGCCACACGGCCACATGGTCAGCCGGACGACGGATGACTACGAGAAACTCGCGCTTTCCGGTTGCGAAGCCCTCTGCGAACCCGCGTTCTGGGCCGGCTTCGACCGCTCTTCGGCGGAAGGTTTCCACGACTACTTCCGCCAGCTCACCGAATACGAACCGAAGCGCGCCGCGAAATACGGCATCAAGCATTTCTGCTGGCTCTGCATCAATCCGAAAGAGGCCGACGATCCGGTCTTCGCCCGCGAGGTGATGTCGCTGATCCCCGAGTTCATCGGAAAACCGAACGTCCTCGGCATCGGTGAAATCGGACTGAACAAGAACACCCGCAGCGAACTGACGATCTTCGAAGAACACGTCCAGGTTGCGTTGGAATACGACCTGCCGGTTCTCATCCACACCCCGCACCTCGAGGACAAACTCAAGGGCACACGCCTGATCCTCGATTCACTCGCGGCGTTCCCGAAACTCGATCGATCGAAGGTCATCATCGACCACGTCGAGGAGCACACGATTTCCCTCGTCCTCGACCAAGGCTACTGGGCCGGCATGACGCTGTATCCGGAAAGCAAATGCAGCCCGAACCGCGCCATCGACATGCTCGAGATCTACGGCGACGAACGGCTCTGGCTGAACTCCGCCTGCGACTGGGGCCACTCCGATCCGCTGTCCGTGCCGAAATGCGCGCT
>DATLIO010000438.1:0-2765 GCA_035539355.1 Luteolibacter sp. | reverse complement strand
ATCCCCGTGGACTTTCAAGGCCGACTCCCCCGCCAGATCGCTGCCACCGGGAGGCGCCGCTACGTCCGCGGATAGGGTCGCGATGGCGAGCAGGCCAAACAAAAGCCGGAGGGGGAGGTTCATGGGCATCCTGAGCCTAGGACCACATGACACCCGGAAGCACGCTCAAAGCCTGTCGCCATTCAGGAAGAGACGGATTTCCGCCATGGTCGCGGTTTTGTTTGCCACCGCGCCGTCAGCCCGGAAGACTGCGCGCCGCTGTTTGCCGCGTCATGAAAGTCGTCGCTGTCGCCAATCAAAAAGGAGGCGTGGGAAAAACCACCACCGCGCTCAACCTTTCCGCCGCCCTCGCCTTGCGCGGGCAACGCACGCTGTTGATCGACCTCGACCCGCAGGCAAACACCACCAGCGGTCTCGGCATCGAGTGCGATGGCGAGGGCACGGTCTACCCCGCCCTGCTCGGCCAGGCGAACGTCCGTGAGAAGATCGTCCCCACTGGTCGCGACAATCTTTCGATCATCCCGTCGCACATGGACCTCGCGGGCGTGGAAATCGAACTCGCTCGCAGCGATGACCACCTGACCCGCCTGCGCACCCATCTTCAAGGGCTGAAGCCGAATGATCTGTTCGACGTCTGCATTCTCGACACCCCGCCTTCACTCGGCGTGCTGATGACCTCCGCCCTCGCTGCTGCGGATGAAATCCTGATCCCGCTCCAGTGTGAGTGGTTCGGCCTCGAGGGTCTGGCGAAAATCGTCCACATCATCGACCAGATCCGTGATTCCGGCGCCAATTCGGACCTGAAGCTGGAAGGCATCGTCATGACCATGTTCGACGGCCGCACGAATCTGGCGAAGCAGGTCGTGGATGAAGTCGGCAACTATTTTCCGGATGCGCTCTACCGCACCGTGATCCCGCGGACCATCCGTTTGGGCGAAGCTCCGAGTTACGCGAAGACCATTTTCGAACACGACTCGACTGGCATCGGCGCGAACGCCTACCTGAGCCTCGCGGACGAGTTTCTCACCCGCCACGCCGCGGTCGGACCAGTGCTGGCTTGAGTCGGGATCGGGGCGATTCGTCGCCGCGAATCAGGTTCTCCACCGTCCTCCCCGCAGGCCTCGGCAGAGAAAGTGTCGCCCCCCTATGACAATTCCCACCCATCGCGATGAGTGGAGCTTGCTCTCAATGAAACCTCCAAACTCCGAGGAGATCTGGATGTTTCGCAAGAACCTGGGAGTTTCTGAGATCAGTGGCCACGAGAGCCTCTCCACCGTGGTCTATTTCACTGTCGGATTTGAACCGCGTGATGCAACGGGATTGCCGAACCCCGAAGACACCAAGGTCCTCTATGATTTTGAGGAGAGCGTGATTCCTAAGATCGAAGAGGAAGCCCGGTGTATTCTTGTCGCGAGCGTTGTGAAAGCCGGGGTCAAGGATCACATGTTTTACGCATCCGATCCTGATTCATTCATCAGGGCCGTGAATGGGCATTGCCAAGCGCTTGGGAATCTCAAGGTTTCGCTCGAGAAGCATCACGACCCGAATTGGGAGGCTTTCGCCGATTTTCCAGAAGGTGATTGAATGGGAAATGGGGGCCGGCAAATGGTGGTGCCCCGGCCAACCCCGAGCTAGCAAGTCCGCCTAATCGCGCCAGGCACTTCACGACCGCCCCGTCCGCGTGCGGACGGTTTCGACACCGATCTGCGGGAACAGCCAGTCCCTCCGTCAGGCAAGGTGTTCTACCGCGTCAAACTCAACTCCTGATTCTCGCACCACCGACGGTGTGCCTTCATGGCGGGGATCGCCACTGGGGTTCCCGGCTTCCTTTCGCATTGTTAACGACCCGGGAAACGGCGCCACGAAGCGTTCCGTTCCTCTTTGTAGGACAAGGGATTCCCGCTTGACCGGGCCGGGTGCAGATCGCCATAGTCCGCCGCCTTCCCGAATAGTCGGAAAGGGCGAATTTTTGAACCCTTGCAATCGGCGGACGGTGCCGCGCCGGGGCTTCTGACGACCGTCACTTCTGTTTTTCCAATCCTTTCACCATCAGAATGTTTGCTCGATTATTCGGCAGCTGGTTTTCCAACGACATCGGCATCGACCTCGGCACCGCCAATACCCTCGTCAACGTCAAGGATCAGGGCATCGTCCTGCGCGAACCCTCGGTGGTCGCAGTCAAAGCGGGCACCAATGAAGTGCTGGCCGTAGGCGATGACGCCAAACGCATGCTCGGCCGTACTCCGGGCAATATCGTGGCAATCCGCCCTCTCAAGGATGGCGTGATCGCCGACTTCGAGGTCACCGAAGCAATGCTTCGCCATTTCATCCGCAAGGCGAACAATCGCCGGCGGAACAATCCGCGGGTGGTTATCGCGGTCCCGTCTGGCATCACGGAAGTGGAGCGCCGCGCGGTCAGCGAATCCGCCGAGCAGGCCGGCGCCCGCGAAGTCCACATCGTCGAAGAGCCCATGGCCGCAGCGATCGGTGTAGGCCTTCCGGTGATGGATGCTTCCGGAAACATGATCGTCGACATCGGCGGAGGCACCACGGAGGTGGCGCTCATTTCGCTCGGCGGCATCGTTTTCGCCCGCTCCGTCCGGACGGCCGGCGATGAACTGGATGAGGCGATCGTTTCCTACATGAAGCGCGCCTACAACCTGATGATCGGCGAGCGCACCGCGGAGGATATCAAGATTCGACTCGGCTCCGCGGCTCCACTGACCAAGGAGATCACCATGGATGTGAAAGGCCGTGACCTCGTG
>DATLIO010000437.1:0-10001 GCA_035539355.1 Luteolibacter sp. | reverse complement strand
TTGTTGAATTCCTCGACGGCCATGCTGAGGAATTTCTTTTTCAGCGCCTTGTCCTCAACGAGCGACGAGTAGTCCTTCATCAGGTCGAGGTTCGCGGAGGCGAGGTTGGTTTCGACGTTGGTGAGCACGTAGCTCATGAAGGTGGAAGCGGGGAGCGCTTTCTTGAGTGCGGCGAATCCGGTGGGATCGGTGTCTTTGAGTTTTTCCAAACCCGAGCCGACCCCGAACCAGCCGGGAAGGTAGAAGCGGGCCTGGGTCCAGGAGAAGACCCACGGGATCGCGCGGAGGTCGGAAATCGAGAAGCCTTTCTTGCCGGTGCGGCGTGCGGGGCGGGATCCGATGCGGGAATTTTCCAAGGCATCGATCGGCGTGGCCTGACGGAAGAATTCGATGAAGCCGTCTTCCTTGAGGAATTTCTGGTATGCCTGTTGGCTCCACTCGGCGAGCTGCGGGAGGAACGCTTCGCACGGATCTTCGGTCGGTGCGGTGTGGCGGTGGCGGGCGGTCGTGACCGCGGCACCGGCGAGGAGCAGTTCGAGATTGAAGGTCGCGTTCGCGAGGTTCGCGTATTTCTGGGCGATCGTTTCGCCTTGTTCGGTCATGCGGAAACCGCCGCCCATCGCGCCGTGCGGGAGTGCGGCCATGAACCAATGCGTCGGACCCGCGCCGCGGGAAATCGTGCCGCCGCGGCCGTGGAAGAAGCAGAGGTTCACCTTGTATTGCTGGCCGACTTTCGTGAGCGCGCCTTGGGCGCTGTGAAGCGCGACCTGCGCGGCGAGGATGCCGCAGTCCTTGTTCGAGTCCGAGTAGCCGAGCATGACCTGCTGGCTGTCCGGTTCGCCGCTGGCGACGCGGGCTTTGCGGGAAGCGGAGGCGAGCGGGTGCTCGAGATACTCGGAAAGGATGCCGGGCGAACGGTCGAGGTCATCCATCGTTTCGAAAAGCGGAACGACCTGCAGCGGACAGACGAGTCCGTGCGGGGTGAGGTCCATGAGACCGGCTTCGCGGGCGAGGAGATACACGCCGAGAAGATCGGAGAGTTTCCTGGTCATCGAGACGATGAGCGAACCGAGACCGGCGTTGCCCCAGACCTTGCGATGGCGGACGAGGACGCGGTAGGTGTCGAGGACGTTGTCGGCTTCCGGTCCGATCCGCAGTTCGTTGTGCAGGAACGGGCGGGTCGATTTGAGTTCCTTGTTGAGGAAGGTCAGGCGTTTCTCCTCATCCCAATCGGCGTAGGAATCGCCGTCTTTGACACCGGCGGCGACGAGCAGCTGGGAAATCGCCTTGTCGTGGAATTCCGAGTTCTGGCGGATGTCGAGGTTGGCGAGGAAGAAGCCGAACATCTCGAGCTTGTGCTTGATCGGCCGGATCGCCTGTTCGTCGAGAAGCTGGCAGCCGGCTTCGCCGAGCGTGCGGGAAAGGAGATCGAGGTCGTCGTTGAGCTGCGCCGGGCTGGTGTAGCCGGGTTTGCCCTGCGACTGCTGTTTCACGACCAGGGCCATGAGATCGGCGAGCTGGCGCCAGGGTTCCTCGGCATTCCGGTCGAGGAGTTCCTTCACGTCATCTTCGGTGGTGATGATGAACGCGAGTTCGTCGATGCGGGCCTGCAGTTCTTCCTGCACGGCGGTGAGCTGGCGGGAAAGCGTGAGCTGGTTGGCCAGCGCGCTGAGTTCGCGGTGGAGGAGTTGGAAGGCTGCCTGACGGAGTTCCGCGAGCGAGCGCTCGGTGACTTCCGGTGTGACGAGCGGATGGCCGTCGCGGTCGCCGCCGATCCATGTTCCGAAAACGAGGCGCGGGATGTTTCCGGCGGAGCGGAGCATTTCGAGCGGCATTCCGGCATCGCGCCACGCATCGGTGAAATGCTGGTCGAGGCGGTTGACGGCGGACGGGAAAAGATCGCGGAGATAGTGGATGGAATTGCGGAGCTCCGAGTAGATGTCCGGCCGGACCATGTGGATCTCGGCGGTGCGCCAGAGGGTTTCGAGCACGGTGACGACCCGTTCGCGGATGTTGCGGCGCTCGCGGGGCGTGTATTTCGGATACTCGTTGCGGACCATCTCATCGTAGAGCGAGCGATGGCGTTCGCGGATGCTGGAGCGTTTCGCTTCGGTCGGGTGGGCGGTCAGGACGGGTTCGACGCGGACATCCTTGAGGACGTCGAGGATCTGCTCTCCGGAAAGTCCGATGCCCTGGAGTTCCTTGATCGCTTTCGGCCAGAGGCCGCGGATCGATTCGGGGCCGAGCACTTTCTCGCGTTCACGGCGGATTTCGGCGGCGACGCGTTCCTCGACCATGTTGAGGAGCTGGAAGCCGATCGAGTAAAGCTGGGGCAGTCCTTCGGGGGCGGAACCGGAAGTCGGTTCGACGCCGGACCACGGCATGTAGGGAAGCAGCTCTTTTTCACCCGTGCTTTCCAGCGCGTCCTTCAGGCAGCCGAGCAGGAATCCGAGGGTATCATCAATCAGTTCAAATCCTTCAAGGCGAAGCTGTTCGCGGGTAGGGTTGCCGGCCGTCTCTGTCATGCGTGCGGCGGATTAAGCACGATGCGGGCCGATCCGGAAAGGGGATAACGCGGAATGAAAATAATCGGGAAGAGGGGAAGTGCCGAGGGTTTTGGATCGCCGGGATGTTAAGCGGATTTTTGGGCCGATTTTCCCTATGTCGTTGATAAAATCGGAATTGCAGAGCGGAAACGAGCCATTGCAGCGATGAAGCCGGTTATTGCTTTCCGAAAACGGGGCGTTGCGGAGGTGAGAGACGCGATTGCAGAGCGGTAACGCGGCGTTGCAGAGCGTGAACGGGCGATTGCAGAGGTGAAACGGGTTATTGTTTGCCTGTTTATCGCCATTGCAGACTCGCAACGGGGTATTGCAGACCGGCGACGGGCCTTTGCAGAGTGGTAACGAGGCTTTGCAGGGTCGAAACGGGGCTTTGCAGGGTCGAAACGAGGCTTTGCAGAGTGGCAACGAGGCTTTGCAGAGTCGCGACGACCCGTTGCAAAGGGGGGTAATTTCATTGCAGAGGCGTGAGACGCTTGTGCGGAGCTTAATAAGGTCGACGGCGGACGGGGGCTCCTTATAGCAAAGCGGAGTGAACGCGTGGCCGAAGGCGATCGAGGTGGTGGAGTCCTGTCTGAAGGCGGGAATTTCAGAATTCGTGGTGTGTGCCGGCGCGAGGAACGCGGCGTTGCTGGAGGCGCTGGCGAGGGCGGAGACGGCGGGGTTGGTGAAATTGTGGCGGCATTTCGAGGACCGCAGCGCGGGGTTTTTCGCGCTCGGGCGGACGATGGAGACGGCGAAACCGTGCGCGGTGGTGACGACGAGCGGCACGGCGGTGGCGGAACTGCTGCCGGCGGTGATCGAGGCGTTCTACCAGGCGCGGCCGTTGGTCGCGATCACGGCGGACCGCCCTGCGGAATTCCGCGGCACGGGCTCGCCGCAGACGATCGAGCAGATCGGGATTTTCGGCGAACACGCGTGGCAGGGTCCGGCGGATTGGGATGGCAAGCGGCCGATGCATTGGAATGTGGAATTCGAGGAAGCGTTCACGTTGGGGGACGAGGATTTTTCAAAGGCGGCGGTCGGTGAGTTCGTGGCGGTGAAGGATCGGCTGGATGTCGCGAAGCTCGCGCGCTGGTTGCGGGAGGATGCCTACAAAGGACTGGTCGTGCTGATCGGCGGGCTGGAGCCGGAGGAGCGCGAGGAGGTGTTTCATTTCTGTGAAGCGCTCGATGCGCCGGTGATCGCGGAAGCGACGAGCGGGCTGCGGGAGGCGCTGCAGCCGCTGACGATTTCGGACGGCGACCGGGTTTTGAAAGCGAACCCGCCGGGGAAAATCCTGCGGTTGGGGGAGGTGCCGAGCGGAAGGTTCTGGCGCGATCTTGAAGAAATGCCGGAGGTTTCCGTGTGGTCGGTCTGCCGCAACGGCCTGCCGGGTCTGGCGCGGGAGTCGTCGGTGATCCGGGGCGGGCTGGACCGCGTGCTGCCGGCGATCGGCGATGTGGATCCGGTGGAGGACGCGCTGGATTATCTGCCGTATGCCTCGCGCAGCGCGGCGATGATCGACGAACTGTTGGAAAGCTATCCGGACAGCGAACCGGGGCTGATCCGCACGCTTTCGCACTATGTTTCCGTGGGCAGCGGATTGTTTCTCGGAAACTCGATGCCGATCCGCGAATGGAATGTTTACGCGCAGCGCGACCGGCCGGTGACGAACGTGCGCGCCAACCGCGGCGTCAACGGGATCGACGGCCAGGTGAGCACGTGGCTCGGTTGGTCGGCGGAACTCAGCGACGCGTGGGCGGTGGTCGGCGATCTGACGACGCTCTACGATCTGGCCGCGCCTTTCCTGCTCGACCAGGTGACGGGCGCGGGCCGCGTGCTGGCGGTCATCAACAATGGCGGCGGGAAGATTTTCGAAAGCCTGCCGCGGCTGCAATCGATGAGCCCGCGGGCGATCGAGTGCATGACGAACCCGCAGGCGGCGGATCTTTCCGGCTTCGCGAAACTGTGGGGCATGGATCACCTGCGGATCTCGACCACGGATGATTTCGACCGCTTCGAAGCGGGTGAGAAGATGCTGCTGCTGGAGATCGTCCCGAACGAGGCGCAGACGAAGCGGTTCTGGGAAAGCTGGGCGACGTTCGCGCCGAAGGCATAGGTGGAAAGCGGCATTGGATTTCTCATGGCTGATGAGGGAGTTCCGTGATATTCCGTGCCTGTGAATCCGACCGATCAACTCGGCGTGGCGCTGGGGCTCGCGACTCTGGCGGGGGTGAATCTTTATCTCACGGTGCTGATCGCCGGTCTGGCGATCCGCTACGACTGGATCGGGCTTTCCGGCTCTTACGAGCAGCTCGCCGTGTTGGGGAATCCATGGGTCATCGGGATCGCAGGTGGAATGTTCCTGATCGAATTTTTCGCGGACAAGATTCCGTGGCTCGATTCAGCGTGGGACGCGGTCCACACCGTGATCCGACCCGCGGGCGGCATCCTTCTGGCGCTCGCGGCGCTCGGTGAAATGAACCCGGCGGTGATGACGATCGGCGCGTTGCTCGCGGGTGGCGCTTCTCTTGCGACCCATGGCACGAAGGCGGGAATCCGCGCGTTCCTCAATCTTTCCCCTGAGCCGGTTTCCAATTCGGTCGCGAGCGTGACGGAAGACGGACTGGTGCTGGGCGGGCTGGGATTGATCGGCCTGTTTCCGACGGTCGCGTTGGTCGTGTTCTTCGTGGTCGCGATTCTCTGTGCGATGTTCGCGGTCTGGCTGTGGAAGAAGATTTTCCGCTGGCGGAAAGCCAAGGAGCAAAATCTTCCTGCGGAGGCTTGAGATGAAGCGGCTTGTGGAAGATTTCGCGGAAGTTAGCGTTTCAGGAGCATGAGCCGACGATCACGGAGACGAAGCGGAGCGCAAAGCGGGGGATGGCTGGGCCGGATCCTGATCGGCTTGTTTCTGACGGTTGTGATCGTATCCGGCGGCGGTTATCTGACGCTGCGTTCTTATCTTCATGGCGACGGGTTCCGGAAATTCCTTTCGAATGAAGTGAGCCGCGCCGCGGATGTGAAGGGTGAGTTTTCCCTGTTCCGTTGGGATGGGCTGGCGGTGGACACGGATTCGTTCGAGGCGCAGGGCACCGGGCCCTTGGTGAAGCTGCGCGCGGATGGTCTCCACACCGAAGCCGGCTTCGGCGGTGTGAAAAGAGGGGTGTGGGAATTGAACGGAA
This sequence comes from Luteolibacter sp., assembly GCA_035539355.1. Taxonomy (GTDB): domain Bacteria; phylum Verrucomicrobiota; class Verrucomicrobiia; order Verrucomicrobiales; family Akkermansiaceae; genus Luteolibacter. The sequence goes on along the minus strand of DATLIO010000437.1, from coordinate 4,276 downwards.
CCTCCGTCAGGCGGCTCGAGGTTCTGGTCGATGCCTCGCGCAAGGCGGAGGAAAAGGAAGTGGTGGAGCAGAAGACGCCCGAGACGAAAAAGGAGCGGCCGAGGCCATGGTATCCGAACGAGGTCGAGGTGAAGGGATTCGAGGTGCGCGAGGCGAACATCACGGCCCTCCTTGAAGATGGACGGCAATTTTCGACGGAAAGGATCTCACTCAAGGCGACGCCGGAAAGCGGAAAGGGCAATTATGGTATCGTGTTGGAGGGCGGAAGGATCGGCCTGCCGGGTGGTCTGGTGAAGACGATCGAGCTGGATCGTCTGAAAGGCCGGCTTCACGAGAAGGCGTTGTTCGTCACTTCCGCCAAAGCTTCCGTTTTCGACGAAGGGAGGATCGATGCTTCCGGCGAGTGGGACATCAAGGCGAAGACCTATGCTTTCGAAGGAACGGCGAACGGAGTGCCGTGCGCGAAGGTGGTCAGTGAGAATTGGGCGAAGCGGGTGACCGGCAAACTTTCGACGACCTTCACCGTCGAGGGCCGCCGTGGTGCTTCCGAGGCGAAGGGAACCATGTTCGTCGACGGCGCGACCCTGACGGCGCTGCCCGTGCTCGACGCGTTGGCGGCCTATGCGGATACGAGCCGGTTCCGGGTGCTGGAGTTGGATGAGGCGAAGGCGGATTGGAGATGGACGCGTGACGGCATGGATTTCACGAACGTTGTCCTGGCGGGCGAAGGCGTGATCCGTCTGGAGGGAAATCTTTCGGTGGTCGGCGAGCGGTTGGACGGAACATTCCGGCTCGGTCTCGCCCAGGGCTTGCTGGCGTCGATCCCGGGAGCGGAGGAGGACGTGTTCGTGCCGGGTGAGAAAGGGCTGCTGTGGACCACGCTGAAAATTTCGGGAACGAAGGATGATCCGAAAGAGGATCTGACCGACCGGTTGATCGCTGCGGCGGGCGTGCGGATGTTCGAGAGTCTGCCGGGCGGGGAGAAGGTGCTCCGGTTTTCACAGTCGTTGCTGGGAGGTGACACCCCCGAGGAAACGATCCGCCGCGGACTCGATGCGATCGAGAAAGGCGAAGGCGCGATCAAGGAGGCGAAGGGTCTTCTCGAAGGGATTTTCGGCGGGGATTCCGATAAGAAGCGGAAGGATCGCTGAGCGACGGAGGAGGAAACGCCGGCCGGGAAAACGGGATTATTTATCGTCATTTTTTCGAGGCGCTGCATTCGTGGCTCATTGAAAAAATGACGCATCCGGGATGAGTGCCGAATTGTCCTAGCGACTCTCCGGGTGGGCTGGTGGTGTGGTTACTCTGTGTTGGCACAGGTCGTGCATTAATGCCGCCGACCGATTTCCTCCGATCCCGTGCATTCATCGAAAGCAGATTCACCGCGTTGTTCTTCACCCGGGTTCACCCTGGTGGAACTGATGGTGACCATCAGCATCATGAGCGTCCTCTTGGTTTCGGGAGTGAGCATGATGGGGGACAGCGCGGCCAAATCCCGCCGGACGACTTCGGATTTGCTCGGTGCCATGATCGATCAGGGACGCAGCAGTGCGATCACTTCCCATTCACGGGTCCTGCTTGCGGTCGCCGAGCCGAAGGATCTGCCGATCGACGATCACAGCTGCCGGTTGGGTTTGTTCAAGCTCACCGACTTCGATGCGAAGACGGGCCGGGCGAAAGGGGAGCTGCTCAGGCGCTGGGATGTCGTCGAGGGAGGTGCGGTGCTGCTCGGTGGAGAGGTCGATGGTTTCCGGAACGTGATGGACGGCCAGGAGATCGAGCTGACCTACGCGGCGAGAGGGAAAAATTTCACGATCCGCGTGCACGGTCTGGTGTTCACCCCGCGCGGCGGCCGCGAGTGGCCGATCGGTTCGACGCCGGTGGTCATGCGGGTGGCGGAAGGCGGCTATCGGGGTGAGGCGAGGAAAGCGACGGCCAACAAGCGCCAGGGAGTCATCGCGGAGGACCGCTTCAAAATCGGCAGGGTGATCGCCCGGCCACAACGATTCGATCCATGATCACGCGCCCGGAAATTTCAAAACGGAAGAAAGGAACATCGCTTGTCGAAGTGATCATCGCCGTCGGCGTGTTGGCGGTCGCGGTGCCGCTGGTCTTCGCGACGATGGCGGAGAGCGGTGAAGCCGGTCTTTCCGCACAAGCCGAAACCCGCAGCTCCTGGATCGTTCCGGCCTGCATGGAGGAACTCCAGTCGGCGATGAAGGGGCGTTCATTGCATCTTCCTGCAATGATTCCGTCGAAGGACTTTCCATCGGCCGGAGGACTCGTGTCGCTGGCTTTCTCCGGAGAAGGGGCGATCGCAGGGAAAGTGGCCCAGGCGGAATACGATCGAGGTGTCCGGGAAATCGAAGGCAGGCCGGTCAAATACATCGCGTCGATGTCCGGAACGCTTCCCGAGAAAGCCGGGAAAGAGGCCCCGGAGTGTCTCGATGTCGTCATCACCATCGAATACCCGGCCGCGGCACCGGCGGTGAAGCGGCAGAAACTCGAATTCCATACCCGCCTGCCATGATCGCCGGAAAACGCTGCAGCCGTGGGTTCACCTTGGTCGAGATCATGGTCTCGATGGCCATCGGATCGATGGTGCTGCTCGGCGCGGTCATGGTTCTGGGATCCACGGGCGAAGGATACGAACGTGTCGGCGGCGGCGTCATCGCGGAGCGCGAAGCCAGGGCGCTGCTCGGGCAATTGAAGACGGACCTCGCGAGCGCTTCGTTCCATGAGGACATGGTGGTTGAGAAAGGCTCCGAGGACTGGCCTCTCGGCAGACTGGGTTTCCTCACCCTGCAGCCGGACGATGCGCAGCTCGAGGAAAACCGTCTCGGGGATCTGTGCGCGGTCCGTTACTACATCAAGGACGACATCGTTGGAGGAAAGGTCGTGCGATGTCTCATGCGTGGCATTGTCGAAAGCAACGGGACTTTCAAAAAGCTGAGGAACAAGGACGTCGGATCGCTTTTCGATGCTCCTCCATCGGGATCGGACAACGTGGACGAGGCGATCGCCTTCGGGGTTGTTTCGTTCGAAGCCATTCCCAGGACGCGCGATGAAACCGGCAAGCTCACCGACTGGGTGCCGGATAAAAAGACATCGCCGGACATGATGACCCTGAGGCTGGTCATCGCCCGCCGCGAGTTGATGGGCAAACTCAAGGATGCGGTCGCCTGGAGCGGAAAAGGTCCTCTTGCCTCGCTGATGGGAAAACCTTCCGACGCGCTGCGGAACAAGAATCTGCAGGTGTACGAAACCACCGTCCGATTCGGTTATCATGAGAACAAATAGCCTTCGCTTCCGCCGCCCCGCCACCGGCTTCACCCTGCCGGCGGTGCTCGTGATTGTCGGTGCCCTGCTGATCCTCGCGGTGGGCCTGCTCGCCGTCACCGGGATCGAGCGCCGCACGGCACGATCCTATGTCGATCTCCAGCGGGCCGAAATGGCCGCGCGCGCCGGTCTGGAGGAAGTGAAAGGCATTCTCGACAAGCAGACCGCGAACGATGATTTCATCGTCGTCTCCCAGACGCCTCCTTTGCCCAACGACGGAGACAAGAATCTTGAAAAGGTTCCTTACCTCTACATCGCCCGCGGAGAAAGCAGCGCTGGAAGCGTGAAGTTCAAATATCATCCGTTGTTCAGCGCGGAAACCCGGCCGTCGGGTGGGAGCTCCGATATCAGGGACATCCCCGTTGCGACGGACCTTGTGGGCAAAGATCCCAAGGAAATCGAAACGCTGCCTTACATCAACCCGGCCCGGACATCGTGGGTCCCGATCAAAGGGACGCGCAATGGCAAGGAGCAAACCGTCGCCCGCTACGCCTACTATGTCGAAGACCTCCAGGGAAAGGTGAACCCGAAGGTCGCCGGGAACGAGCGCGGCGATGGCAGCCTCCATGCCCGGAACGAATACCCGTTCCCGGCACCGGGCCTGAACCCGGAGGATCTTTCCGAGGATGAACCCGCGCTTGATGGCATTGCGATCTACGCGCTCGATGAAAAGTCGGGTGAAAAACCCCAGGGCGATCTTGTGAAGCGCGTGATCGAAGGAAGGGAGTTCATGATTTCTCCACGCTCCATTCTCGGGGCCACCGGATTCTCCTCTCCGGTCAAACGCGATGACAAGGGCCTGCCCGATGACAAAATCGCGGCGGTGTTGGAAAAGAACACCTCGCCCGTTCTCCAGAAGTATGAGGAGAAACCGGTCATTCCTTTTGCCCAGGGAATCGATCCTTCGATGTCGGGATCGCCGAGGTTGAACCTCAAC
>DATLIO010000436.1:0-1958 GCA_035539355.1 Luteolibacter sp. | reverse complement strand
AGCCAACGCCGCCTGCGAAGAGCGGCTGGTGTTTTTCTCCGGGGATGTTTTTCGCGACGTGGAGGCCGGAGCGTTCGGTGTGGCCCATCTTGCCGAGGACACGGCCGCACGGGCTGGTGATGCCTTCGATGGCGGAAATCGATCCGTTCGGGTTGATGGCTGGGTCCATCGACGGCACGCCGTTGGCGTCCACGTACTGGGTCGCGATCTGGCCGTTGGCGATGAGCTGGGCGATCGTTTCCGGGTTGGCGACGAATTTGCCTTCGCCGTGGGAAAGTGGGATGCGGTGGAGGTCACCGGGCTGCGTTTTCGAAAGCCACGGGCTGCGGCTGTTGATGACCTTCGTCCAAGCGTAGCAGGAAATATGGCGGGCGATGTCGTTGTGGGCGAGCGTCGGCGCGTTCGGTTCCGAATCGCGGATTTCACCGAACGGAACGAGACCGGTTTTGATCAGCGCCTGGAAGCCGTTGCAGATGCCGAGGATGAGGCCGTCGCGGTTCTTGAGGAGATCCATGACGGCATCGGCCACGCGCGGGCTGCGGAGGATGGTGGCGATGAATTTGCCGGAGCCATCGGGTTCGTCACCCGCGCTGAATCCGCCGGGCAACATGAGGATCTGCGATTGGCGGATGCTTTCGGCGAGTTGCTTGATCGAGTCCTCGACGTGGGCGGCGGTGAGGTTGCGGAAGACGAGGATCTTCGATTCGGCGCCGGCTTCGTTGAAGGCTTTCGCGGAATCGTATTCCGAGTTCGTGCCGGGGAAGGCGGGGATGATGACGCGAGGTTTCGATGTCCCAGCCGTGCGGTTGCGGATCGGGGAGACTTCGGAAAGTGCGATGTGGGTGTCGCTTTCCTCGCCGGGAACGCTGGCCGGTTTGGTGGAATAAACGGGCTCGAACTTGCCTGTCCATGCGGTTTCGAGTTCGGACAGTGGGTGACGTTCCGTGCCGATGACGAAGGTCGGTTCGCCGGTGGTTTCACCGATGACCTGCGCGCCGAGGGATTCCGGGAGATCGTGCTGGTGTTCGATGACGAACGAGAAATGGCGTTCGCCGAAAAGGTTTTCGAAATCGCCTTTGAAGCCGATCCGGTTGCCGAAGCTGCTGATCGCGATCGCCGGTGCGAGACCGGAAGAGCCGAGCGCTTTGAGGGAAAGGATCTTGCCTTCCTTGTTGAGCTGATGGAGCGCTTCGGTGGTTTGGAGGAGCGCGTCGAAGTCAGGCAGGTTGTCCGCGTCGCGGGCGACTTCTACGAGAGATACCGTAGATCCGGCTTTCTTGAACTCGGGCGAGAGCGCGAGTTTCGCGTCACCCGGTGCGAGCGCGAACGAAACGAGGGTCGGAGGGACGTCGAGTTCGTTGAAGGAGCCGGACATCGAGTCCTTGCCGCCGATCGCAGCGAGGCGGAGCTTGTGCTGGGCGTGGAAAGCGCCGAGCAAGGCCGCGAACGGAAGTCCCCAGCGGCTCGGATTGGTTCCGAGTTTCGGGAAATACTCCTGCAGCGTGAGGCGGACATCCGAAAGACGCGCACCGGCGGCGACGGCTTTGCAGACGGATTCGGTGATCGCATAGACCGCGCCGTGGAATGGTGAAGCGGAGGAAATGAACGGGTCATAGGCCCAGCTCATGAAGGTCGCGACATCGGTCTGGCCTTCGAGAAGAGGAAGCTTCGCGACCATGGCGTCCGGAGGCGTGAGCTGGTGCTCGCCGCCGAAAGGCCAGAGAACCGTGCCGGCTCCGACGGATCCGTCGAAACGTTCGCCGAGACCTTTCTGCGAAGCGGTGTTCAGGCGGGAAAGTGCTTCGGTGAGCGAGGACGCGCCAGGCAGTTCAGGCTCGGTCGGTGAGATGACGTGGACCTTCGCGGTCTGCTGGACGCCGTTCGTGTTGAGGAAATCGCGGCTGAGATCGACGATCGTTTTTCCGCGCCAGGTCATGACGAGTCGGCCGCTGTCGGTG
>DATLIO010000435.1:0-9606 GCA_035539355.1 Luteolibacter sp. | reverse complement strand
GGAGGCGATGCGCGGTCTTCCGGATCTCTATCAGGTCCTGGGGATCTCTGAGCGGGACGATGAACTTTGGCGGCGCGCTTCGAAAAGCAAAGCCTACGCGGAACTTCCGCGCCTTGGCGAAGATGAGCTTCTTTCGGGACCCGCGCGGATGATCGCCGTCGAGACCGACGTTGGAGAGGCACCCGCAGCCGCCGTCAGGTGTCTTGAAGCGGGAAAGCACATCCACCTGGACAAACCCGGATCGCTCGCCCACGCCGATTTCAAAAACCTCCGGTTACTTGCGGAGCGGAAGAACCTCATCGTCCAGATGGGTTACATGCTCCGCTACAATCCGGCTTTCGTCCTTCTTTTCCAGGCGCACCGTGAAGGTTGGCTTGGTGAGATCACTTCGATCGACGCATCCATGGGGAAGCTCGCTGATCCGGGACTGCGCCGCCAGCTTTCCGCTATTCCCGGTGGAGGGATGTTCGAACTCGCCTGCCATCTCACCGACGCGGTGGTCACTTTGTTGGGCAAGCCCCAGGCGGTGCAGGCATTCTCGTCCCCCGTCATCGACGATGGATTCAAGGACAACCAGCTCGCCGTCCTGGCCTATCCGAGAGCCATGGTCACCCTCCGCTGCAATCACACCGATCCGTTCGGCGGTCCGCATCGTGCGTTCCATGTCATCGGCACGAACGGCAGCATGGAAATTTCGCCGCTCGAATCCGGAAGCTGCATCCTCTCGCTGGGCGAACCGCGGGGTTCCTACAAAAAAGGCCGCAACACGCTGGACCTTGAAATTCCCAAAGGGCGATACGACGCGGAGTTCATCGACCTCGCGAACTCCATCCGTCATGACAAACCTTTGGCATGGAACGCGGCTCATGACATCGCGGTCCACGAAACCGTTCTGAGATCCGCCGGTCTTTCTCCCGACTGAATTCCTACGCATCGAATTCATGAAACCCATCCTCATCCATCTCTGTTTGGCTCTGCCACTCCTCGCCGATCAACCCGTCGGGGCGAAGGTTCCGTTCGTGACGCTCGAAGCGGAAACGCAGAAGACCACCGGCAACGTTGTTCTCATGAAGGGCAAACCGTCGGATGTCGTGACTCCCGAAATGGAGGCTTCCGGGCGCGGATATGTGGAGCTTTCGGCGACGGGGCATGCGCTCGCATTTCCGATCACAAGTCCGGCGGACACCATCGTCGTTCGTCATTGCATTCCCGACTCCGCTGAAGGAGGCGGTAAGGAAGCGACAATCTCACTGTTCGTGAACAACCAGTTCACCGAGGAAATCACACTCAGTTCTAGGCACAACTGGCTTTACGGAAAAGCCGGCGAGAACGGCCAATCGAATTCCCCTGATGTCGGACCGCATGTTTTTTGGGAAGAGTCGCGCTACTTCCTCAAGCATCCCGTGAAAGCCGGGGATCGTCTGGATTTCCGCAAACGCGAATCCGATGCCGCCGTGTTCTACCGCATTGATCTGGTCGACCTGGAACAAGCGCCCGCGCCGCTCGGACAACCGGCCGATTCCCTCTCCGTCGTCGAATTCGGCGCGAACGGAACCGACGACAAGGATGACGCGGACGCGATCATCGCGTGCATCAAAGCCGCGCAGGAACAAAACAAGGCGGTGTGGATTCCCGCGGGGAAATACCATCAATCGAAGCGCTTCAATCTCGATGGGCCGGTCACGATCCGGGGTGCCGGCATGTGGCACACGGAAATTCTCGGCACAACACTCGGAACCGATTTCGCGGGCAACATGGGCTTCGCTTTGAAAGGTGACGGAGCGAAGATTTCAGATCTCTATCTCGAATGCATCGCCCAGACGAAACGCGACAAATCGAATGGCAAAGCCTTCACCGGCCAACCGACGAACTGGACCGTCGAGAATGTCTGGATGACCCACACCCAGACCGGCTTCTGGATCAGCGCCGCGGACAAGGGCATCGTCCGCAACTGCCGCGTCCGCTTCACCTATGCGGATGGCATCAATCTCAACCGGGGGACGAGCAACACGATCGTCGAAAACTGCCACGTCCGCGGCTGCGGCGATGACGGTTTGGCCATTCTTTCCGAAACGGAACGCAAGGATCCTCCCGCGAAAAACAACATCCTCCGCAACAACACGTCGAACGCGATCTGGTGGGGGCACAATCTCGATCTCGCCGGTGGTTCGGGTCATCTCGTTGAAAACAACCTCCTTGCCGATAATCCGCTGATGGGTGTCTTCACCATCAACATGACCGGCGCTTATCCGAACCATCCGCTCAGCGACAGCATCGTCCGGGGGAACTCCCTGGTGCGGGGTGGAGGCAACTACGTGAAGCAGAAGCGCGGCGCCGCATGGATCTTTGCGGGCAGCACGACGATCACCAACGTCGTTTTTGAAAACAACCGCATCTCACAGCCGATGTTCAGCGGCATCCAGCTCACCGGCAAACACGAGCAGAAGATGACGTTCACGGACAACTCGATTTCCGACCCCGGAGAGAACGGAGTGGCGATCACCGATTCAGTGACAGGTTCCGGCGAATTCATCCGCAACAAGATCACGGGTCTTCCGGAAGGTGGAAACGCGATCTTGAACCGTTCTTCCAGCTATACCGTCACCGAGAAAAAATAACCCGAATCCAAAATGAAACGCCGCGACTTCATCGCACTGACCTCTGGCATTCCGTTGGTTGCCGCCGTGTCCGCAGACGCCCAGGTAGCGCCCGAGCCGAAGCCCAAAAAGGGCACTCCCCAGATTCCTCCCCTTGATCCGATCCCCGGGCCGCCGTGTCTCATGGCGGGGCCGATGCTGGGTCATGTTTCGGACTCTTCCGCCGCGCTCTGGATTCAATCGACCAAACCCACGGATTGGGCGGTGGATGTTTCGGAAAATCCCGAATTCACCGGTGCAACGAGCCATCCCGGCACGGCGACCGTCGAAGCGTCCGGCCTCAATGCGCAGATCGTTCTCGGAAATCTCAAACCCGCCACGCGGTATCATTACCGGATCCGGTTCGGCGATCAGGTCGTTTCGCCGATTCCCGCGCCGTCGTTTACGACGGCACCCGTAGCAGGCACCGCCGGAAAGCTCCGTTTCGGATTCAGTTCCTGTGTCGGCAGATTGCCCGAACACGCGGCCGCCGCGTGGGGTGAAATCAACGCCCGGAGGAACTTCGACCTCTTCCTCATGCTCGGCGACAACCACTACGCGGATAGTACGGATCCGGCCAAGCAACGTCTCTATTACACCGCCCACCGCCGGAATCCGTCGTTCCGTGATTTCACATCGCATCTGCCGGTCTATGGCATCTGGGATGATCACGACTACGGTCCGAACAATTCCGACTCGACCGCCGAGGGCAAGGAACGTTCGCCGGTGACCTTCCGCGAGTTCTGGCCGAATCCGCCCCGCACGGAAGAATCCCAGGATCCCGCGATCTACCATCACTTCCAGCGCGGCGATGTCGCGTTCTTCATGCTCGATGTCCGTTACCACCGCACCCCCAACGAGGCGCCCGACGGGGAGGCAAAGACGATGCTCGGTGCCGCGCAGCTCGGGTGGCTCAAACGGAATCTGAAAGCCTCCACCGCGAAGGTGAAGGTGATCGCCAGCGGCAGCGAATGGCAGACGAACGGCAGCGGGGACAGTTGGGCGAAGTTCCTTCACGAACGCGATCCGCTTTTGGATTTCATCGAGGCGGAGAAAATCGGCGGCGTGATGTTCATTTCAGGCGACCGTCATTTCGCCGGTGGATATCAGGTCCGTGATCGTTGGATCGAACTGACCTCCGGACCGCTTGGCAGCACCAGCGAGAAGACCACGAAGGGAGCGACCTATGGCGAGACATTCACCGTCTTTGTCGGAAACAAGATGTGGACCATCGTCGATGTCGACACCTCGGGAGCGGAGCCAAGGATTTCGATGGAGATCTGGGGTGCGGGCAAAGGACTGTTGGAACGCCGCGATTTCAGTTGGCCGGAGTTCTGCGGTGTGGAGAAGATGAAGCCCAGCCAGTCGATCAGTTGAACGTTCATCCATTGGTTGTCACCGTCGCGCTCGGAGGAGTCATCGCTTCAGCGCGTGCGGAGGAATTGCCCGAAATCACCGTGATGTCGGAACGCGGTGAGTCGTCGGTCACAAAACCGCTGGCCGAGTGGAACCGCGAGGAGATCCGTTTGTCAGCACCGCGCACGCTTGATGAGCTGCTGGCCGAAGAGCCGGCGTTCTCGCTGTATCGCCGGCAAACCTCGCTGTTCGGAAATCCGACATCAGCGGGCGTCAGTCTTCGCAACACGGGTGCGACCGCGGCTTCGAGGACCTTGGTGCTGCTCGATGGGATTCCACAGAACGATCCGTTCGGCGGTTGGGTCTACTGGAGCCGCTATGATCCGGCCGCCCTCGATTCGGTGCGTATGGTTTCGGCCTCGGAAGCGGCGGTCTGGGGAAACCAGAGTCCGGCAGGTGTGATCCAGCTTTCCGGAGGCGATCCCTTCGAGGAGCGGCATGTCCTGCGTGCGATCGGCGGCAGCCATGGAACGTGGGGTGGATCCACCCATCATCGGCTGGTGAATGACGACGAAACGCTTGCGGTCGCTTTTTCGGCTTCCGGTCTGCACTCGGATGGTTTTTTCGGGATTTCGGAAAAGCAGAGGGGAAGCATCGATCGCCGGCTTGAACTCGATCTGCTTGCGGCGGATCTCAAATTCGCGTGGAAGCCGCGGCCGGGACTGACGATCGAACCGATGTTCGCGTGGTACGATGAACATCGTGGGAATGGAACTCCTCTCACCGAGAACTCCACCGAGGCATTTGACTTCGCGCTGCGAGTGACCGGAGAGGAAACGGGATTCACGTGGCAGGCTCTGGCTTACCACCAGAAACGCGATTTCGAATCGTTCTTCAGCTCGGTGAATGCAACGCGGACCGCGGAAACACCTTCGCTCGACCAGTTTGATGTCCCGGGTTCGGGAACAGGCGGTGCCCTCACATTCCGACAGGAAGCGAATCAGAGGTGGTCATTGCTCGCGGGTGCCGACTTCCGGCACATCGACGGGGAGACGAACGAGAACGCGAGTTTCATCGGCGGTCGGTTCACGCGACGCCGGGTGGCGGGTGGCGAACAGGCATTCGCGGGTGCTTTCGTTTCCGCCGGATACGAGCCGGAGGATTCGACGCGCTTCAACGCGAGTCTGAGGGGCGATGCCTGGTGGTTGGATGATGGCCGCCGGGTCGAGCGATCCCTGGTGAACGGAACGACTTTCCGGAACGAACGGTATCCGGATCGTGATGGAGTCGAACCGTCATTCTCGGTTTCAGCCTCGCATGACTTCAATGATCGGCTTGATGCGTTCATTTCGGCGGGCACGAGTTTCCGTCTGCCGACACTCAACGAACTGCACCGGCCGTTCCGTGTGCGCAACGACATCGTCGAAGCGAATCCAGGGCTCGATCCGGAGCGGTTTTTCAGTGTGGAAAGCGGCGTCGTCTGGAAACCGGTTGGGGAAGTCGAAGTGAGGGCGTCCCTGTTTCATCACTGGATCAAAGACGCGATCGCGAATGTTCCCGTGACGGATCCCGCACAGATCGCCGGGATTTTCGGAAGCATCCCTGCCGGGGGTTCCGGATCGCAGCGGAGGAATGTCGATGAGGCGCGTGTTGCGGGTGTCCAGGCCGAGATCGAATGGCGGCCGGTCGATGAGGTGACACTCAGTTTCGATGGCATCTGGACGGAGACGAAGTTCAGCGATTCACCGGATCAACCGCTGCTGGAAGGCAATCCATTTCCCCAGGCACCTGATTTGAGATTGAGTGCGGGGATGGATTGGAAGGTGCTTCCTTCCTGCACTCTTTCGGCAGGTTATGAGTACGGTGCCTCGCAGTTCGATGACGCTCTCTCGCAGCGACGGATCGGCGATTATACCAGTGCGCGGGCGGGCGTTGCCTGGCAGGTATCCGAACGGGTGACCTGCGCTTTGAGGGTTGAGAATCTTTTCGACGAAGAGATCCAGACGGGATTGGGCAGCGACGGAACGATCAGCATCGCCGGTCCGCGATCGTTCTGGGCGACGATGGAATGGGCGTTCTGAAAGTTGCCCGGGATTTCCGGCAAGAGCGACGGCGCGAATGGAAAAACGAAAACGCCGGTCGGGTGACCGGCGTTTCCAGATGAATCGATGGTGCTTTCCGGGCTCAGTTCCGGGAACGGCGCTTGAAGTGAAGCGCGGCCGCGCCTTGGGCGATGATACCCTGCAGGTGAGCGATCTCCTCCGCATCCAGATCGTGTTCGACGCCGGACAGTTTCTCCTGGGCGCGCTTCATCGCGGACTCGGTGGCGGCTTCGTCGATCTCGTCTTCGCCCAACGCGGAGTCGGTGAGGACGATGACCTTCTGCTGGTCCACTTCCGCGAAGCCGGAGCCGATCGCGAGGGTGGTGGTCGTGCCGTTGTGGAGATAACGGAGCTCTCCGGCTTTCAAAGCGGTCACCAATCCGGCGTGTTGGGGCAGGATGCCCATCTCGCCATCCGCACCGGGCAGATAGACGTGATCAACGGAGTCCGAGAAGATTTTCTTCTCAGGGGTGACGATTTCGAGGTGGAGAGGCATTTCTGGAATTATTTGTTAGATGCTATTTGTCACAGGTCATGTTTCCAATGACCTATGACCGATAACTTTTAACTGATTCAATCGCGGGCGACGGAATCGATGCCACCCTTCATGTAGAAGTTACCTTCCGGGACGGTGTCGAGTTTGCCGTCGAGGATTTCGGCGAAGCCTTTGACGGTGTCTTCGATGGAGACGAGGACGCCGGGGACGTTGGTGAAGACTTCGGCGACGTGGAAGGGCTGGGTGAGGAAACGCTGGATCTTCCGTGCACGGAAGACGCTCAGTTTGTCCTGATCCGAAAGCTCGTCCATGCCGAGGATGGCGATGATGTCCTGAAGGTCCTTGTAGCGCTGGAGCACCTGCTGGACGCCACGGGCGACGCGGTAGTGTTCCTCGCCGACGATCTCAGGAGCGAGTGCCTTCGAGGTGGAGGCGAGTGGATCGACGGCCGGGAAGAGCGCCTGTTCCGCGAGGGAGCGCTCGAGAACGACGGTCGAGTCAAGGTGGGCGAAGGTGTTCGCCGGAGCCGGGTCGGTAAGGTCGTCCGCGGGAACGTAGACGGCCTGGATCGAGGTGATCGAACCTTTGTTGGTCGAGGTGATCCGCTCCTGGAGACCGGCCATTTCCTCGGAGAGGGTCGGCTGGTAACCCACGGCGGAAGGCGTGCGGCCCAGAAGGGCGGACACCTCGGAACCGGCTTGGGAGAAACGGAAGATGTTGTCGACGAACAGAAGAACGTCCTGGTTGGCTTCGTCACGGTAGTGCTCGGCCATGGTCAGCGCGGACAGCGCAACGCGGAGACGGGCGCCCGGAGGCTCGTTCATCTGGCCGTAGCAAAGGGCGACCTTGGATCCTTCGGCGAGGACCGGGGTGCCGTCGGCGTTGATTTTCACATGGCCGTGCTCGTCTTTCTCGGTGGCGATGACGCCGCCTTCGATCATTTCCCAGTAGAGGTCGTTGCCTTCGCGGGTCCGCTCACCGACGCCTGCGAAAACGGAGAAACCACCGTGTGCTTTCGCGATGTTGTTGATGAGCTCCATGATGACGACGGTCTTGCCGACGCCCGCACCACCGAACATGCCGCCTTTGCCACCCTTGAGCAGCGGGCAGATGAGGTCGATGACCTTGATGCCGGTCGGAAGGACTTCGGCGGTCGCGGATTGTTCGGTCAGGGAAGGAGCCGGCCGGTGGATCGGGGAACGATAGTTCGCGTCAGGAAGCGGCACGTTTTCGTCCACGAGGTCGCCGGTGACGTTGAAGATACGGCCGAGAACCTGGTTGCCGACAGGCACGGCGATCGCCTTGCCGGTGTCCGCGAGGGTCATGCCGCGCTTGAGGCCGTCCGTGGTGGACATGGCAACCGCGCGCACCCAGCCGTCGCCAAGGTGTTGCTGGACTTCGAGCACGAGCTTGGTGTCCACGCCGTTGAGGACGTATTGGATCTCCAATGCGTTGAAGATTTCAGGCAGCTTCGCGGCCTTGGAGAAATCGGCGTCGATGACGGCGCCGATGATCTGGACGATGGTTCCTTGGTTGCTCATGGGAGAGAGTGGTGGGCGGTTACTTGAGAGGATGCGGATTTGGAAATCACTCCATGGCCTTCATGGCCGTCGTGATTTCGAGGAGCTCGGCGGTGATCGCGCCTTGGCGGAGCTTGTTGTATTCGAGCGTGAGTTCCTTGATGAACTTCTTCGCGTTGTCGGTGGCGGCCTTCATGGCGACCATCCGGGCGGAGTGTTCGGAGGCGCGGGATTCGACCAGGGCCTGGAAGACCCGGAAGTTCACGTAAAGCGGAAGGATCGAGCCGAGCACTTCTTCGGTGGAAGGTTCGAACAGGTATTCGTTGTTGCCACCGTCGGCCGTATCGCCGGTTGGCGGCTCGACCGGCAGCAGCTGGACGATTTCCGGGGTCTGGCTGAGCGTGTTGACGAACTTCGTGAAGGCGATCGAAACCTTGTCGTATCTGCCGTCAAGAAACTGCTTCGCAAGCAGTTTGGCCATGGCGCGGGCGTCCGGGAATGGGACGGGGTCTTTCACCGTGAAGTCGGCGATGACTTGCTTGCCGAGTTTTTCCAGCATGATCCGCAGCTTGCGGCCGACGGTCACGAAGTCCGCATCCGGCGAGACGCCGTCGCGGAGTTTCCGTGCAAGGTTGGTGTTGAGCGGTCCGCAAAGGCCTTTGTCGGTGGAGATCACCAGCACCAGCTCGCGGTTGCCCTCGCGCTTTTCGAGCAGCGGGTGGGTCACTTCGCTGATGCCTTCGCTGATGTCCTGGAGGACACCATTGAGTTCCTTCGCGTAGTCGCGGCCAGCCAGCGCCTGATCCTGCGCTTTCTTCATCTTGGCGGCGGCGACAAGTTGCATCGCGCGGGTGATCTGCGCGGTGTTTTTGACCGACTTGATGCGCCGGCGGATGTCGCGGAGGTTTGCCATTTTAGAAAGAAGGTAGGATCAGAGGATTGGAGAGACGGAAACGACGGAATTACTTCCAGGAGGTCTTGAAGTCGGAGATGGCCTGCTTCACAGCATCGACCGTCGTGGCGTCCTTCTTGAGGTCCGGTTTTTCGTTGCGGATCTTGTCGAGCAGCTCGCTCTTGCGGGTGGTGAGGAATTCACCGAGGGCAAGTTGGAAGCGCTTCACATCGGAAACCGCGACGTCGTCGAAGTAACCGTTCTGCATCGCGAAGAGGTAGACCGACTCCAGCTCCATCGAGAGCGGGGAGTATTGGTTCTGCTTGAAGAGTTCGACGATGCGGGCGCCGCGATCGAGTTTCTTCTTGGTGGATGCGTCGAGGTCCGAGCCGAACTGGGCGAAGGCCTGGAGTTCGCGGAACTGGGCGAGGTCGAGCTTGGTCGTGCCGGCGACGGACTTGATGGTCTTGGTCTGGGCGGCGGAACCGACGCGGGAAACCGAGAGACCGACCGAAATCGCGGGACGGATACCTTGGTAGAAGAGGTCGGTTTCGAGGAAGATCTGACCGTCGGTGATCGAAATCACGTTTGTCGGGATGTAGGC
>DATLIO010000434.1:0-4389 GCA_035539355.1 Luteolibacter sp. | reverse complement strand
GATTATTATGTCGCAGCGACCGTTAATTTCACCGGCACCACGGTCGAAACGGTTTTTTATATCCAGAACATCACCGATTCGGGAGCGCTGATTTCCATGAACGGCACACCGGCGACCTTGCCAGCCGGTTACAGCGCGCTGCCAACGTCACTTTACAATTCAACAGCGAACTTTGCGATCGGTGCAAGTTACGCGACGGGATCGCCATCACGTTATTATGATGGTCTTATCGACGAAGTCCGGCTTTCTGACACCGTTCTTTCCCCAAGCCAGTTGCTTGCCGTTCCGGAAACATCCTCCGCGGGATTGATCGCAGCAGCCGCTTTGTTGTTGGGAACCGGCCGTCGTCGAGTCCGTTGAAAGTTTCCGAGACAAAACCAAGTTTCCTTCAAAACCCCTCCGGACGGATTCGTCCGAGAACCCCGAAAACCCCGTTATTTTTGTGAGAAAACTCCCTGCGTTTTTTTGCGTCCTGATGGCCGCGTCATCATTCTGTCCGGCCTCCACCATCGGCTACTGGCGTTTTGAGAACGCCTCGTCGCTGGGGGAGGATTCAGGACCCAACGGCCTGACGCTCACCAATGCAAACAGTGTCGCCTCGATCGCCACCCCTTTTCCGGCGATCATTCCGGGGACGTCGCAGGGCAATACGCTTGCGGGGCAATTCACGAGCGGTTCCAGCCGGTATCTTTGGACGGACGACAAGGAATTGTTCGAGTTCAGTGATTTCACGGTGGAGGCGTATATCAAGCCGGCGAGTTTCGGTTCGGGATCGGCCGCCCGCACGATCGTCTCCCAGCTCAACACGGGAACGGGAGCCAGCATCGCCTGGCAGTTCGGCGTGACGGGGACATCGAGCAGTCTCGGAGCGACCCGGCCGTTCATCCAGATGTCGGGAAATGGAACGGATCTCGTTTCCTACAGTCCCGGCGCTGCTTTCACGTTGGAGGCAGGGAAACTTTATTATGTGGCGGCGACGGTCCGCTTCACCGGCACGGGGATCGAGACGAAGTTCTATCTCAAGAACCTGACCGATGCATCGGCCACGTTCCAAAGCGGCAATGGAACGTTCTCGGGAAGCACCGCCGTGCCAACCGCGATCTTCAATTCCACCGCCCGCTTCGCCATCGGCGCGAGCTATGCAAGCGGGGTGTCCTCCCGGCATTTCGACGGAGTGATCGATGAAGTCCGGCTCTCCAACTCCGCGCTCGCCGTGTCCGAGCTTCTTGCCGGCGAGGACGCAGGAACCCCTCCCGTCACGACGCTCAAGACCGAGATCCTGAACTACAAGTCGTCCGTGACTTCGGATGCGGGCGGTCTGCTGGATCTGACGGCGGAGCTGAACTACGACAGTGCCCGTAGCAATGCGCCGGTGATGGTGCTGATGCATCCCTTCAGTGGTGCGACGGGGCATTTCGACGCCTACCGGCCGAATGCGATGCGGATGCGTGACGCGGGTTTCTTCGTCATCTCACCCGCGATGCGCGGTCGCGAAGGTTCCGATGGCGTCCGCGACAACGGTGGTGTCGAAATCCACGATATCTACGATGCGGTGGAGGCTCTGAAGATCGCGCATCCGGCGCTGATCGATGCGACGAACATCAGCATCATCGGCTACTCGGGTGGCGGTGGCAACGTGATGTCCGCGCTGACGAAATTCCCCGACTATTTCCGCGTGGGGGCGGCCTACTATGGAATGTCCGACTACGGGTATCATCCGACGGAAAGCTGGTATTTCAAAGGGGCGGCGGGACGTGTTTCGACCCTCAACGCCTCACCGGGGAATCCCACGCCGCCGTCGACTTCGCTGATCATGGACAGCTATCAGGCGCGCGCCTCGAACCTTGCGTCAAAGAACAACCCTTATTCGGAGATCCATCTTTATGTGAACGATGACGAGACGACCTGTCCGAAGATCAACGTCACGAGTTACAAGGACAACGCGGTCGCGGCGGCGGAATTCGCGGGCGAGTTCAACAACATCACGGCGCACATCGGATTGCCCGGCGTGTATCAGGATTTCAACGGCAATTCCATCAACGATGCGAACGAGCTGCAGTATTGGCCGCATGCGAATCCCAGCATCAACCAGGAACAAGCGGGGGACCTCTGGTATCGTGCGCGCCTCCTCGCCGGGACGATTCCGCAACCTGCGCTCAAAACGCAGGACCAACTGTTCGTCCCCGGTTATGTGAAAACCAAGCGTTTCGGATTCTGGCTCGGAGACGGCCAGAACGCGGCGGGTAACCTGACCTACAGCCTCAGCCAACCGACGAAGCAATTCACGTTCGCCAAGGCCAGCATCCTTGCGACGAGCGGCACGTTGACGGTGGATACTTCCGACAGCGTCGGGGCGACGATCCAGGTGACCCGCAACGGAACCGTCATCGATACTTTCACGGGTGGCGGTCAGAGGAGTGTTTCGAATGTCGTGGACGGTGATGTGATCGTGTTCTCCGCTTCGGGAACGGTCACGACACCTTACGAAACATGGCGCACCGAGAAGTTCGGCGCCGGGAGTCCTCCCTTGAGCGGGCCGCTCGATGACCATGACAAGGACGGCCTGCCCAATCTCGCGGAGTTCGCCATGAAGCTTGATCCGAAGGCTGCGGATGCGGTTTCCCTCAGGCCAGGTGCAGCGATCGTCGAGGAAACTCCGGGCGGAAACCGTTTGCTTGAGTTCAAATTCCGCCAGCGGAAAAGCGGTGTCGGAGTGACGGGCGTGAGTTACGCCGCGGAGGGGGTGGGTTACGTCATCCAGACTTCCACCGATCTGACGACGCAGGGTTGGTCCGAAGGCGCATCGCTTTTCAACGTCATCGGTTCGCCCGTCGACAATGGCGATGGAACGGAAACGGTGACGATCCGCCTGACCGGACCCGTCAGCTCCGGAAAGCGCTTCGTCCGTCTGAAATTCACGCTCGCCCAGTGATGCGGATCATTTCGGCATCAGATCGATGCCGAAGCGGCGCAGCACGAAGACCATGATCCAGAACAGCGCCGCGGTGATGAGGCAGTTGGCGAGCAACGCGCTCCAGAATCCCCAGCCGTGGCGCAGCATCCATGGCAGGATCAGGAACATCGGCAGTGTCGGCAGCACGAACCAGAAGGTGCCTTCCGCGTGATTGGCGATCCGCTCGGAATTCTGTTTGCCTTGGTGCATCCAGATCATCGCGAGCAACGAAGTGAGCGGCAGCGCGATGAGCAGCGCCGAGACACGGTCGTTGACGAGCTGGATCTTGTTCACGACGAGGATGATCGCGGCGGTGAGGAAAAGTTTCACCAGATCGAACGGCGTGATTTTCAGAATGGCGTCCCAGGGAATGCGGCTCATGGAGTTGCTTGCGGTTCGGGCTAGGATGGGAATAGGTTCGGATCATGCAAGCCACCGTTTTCGTCTGTGCCGCCGCGATCCTTTTCACCGCCTGTTCTCCGGGGAGCCCGGCGGTTTCGGCGGTCGCGCCGGCCGCAGGGTTGAACGCCGCGCAGAAAGCGGCCGTCGGCCGGAAGATCTGGCAGAACGAAAGCGGCGGCACCGTCAACGGGCTGACCGCTTGGAACGGCGGTGAGGAGTTTCCTTCGCTGGGAATCGGACACTTCATCTGGTATCCCGCCGGTGTCCGTGGGCCGTTTGAGGAAAGCTGGCCCCAGTTTGTGGCGTTCGCACGCCAGCAGGGGGCGAATCCGCCGGCGGTCGCCCAACAGCGGAACAGTCCCTGGAATTCGAAAGCGGAGTTCCAGCGCGCGTTCAACGGGGCTGAAATGAGCGGCCTCCGCACCTGGTTGGCTGGCAACGTCGGCGTGCAGACGGATTTCATCATCGCGAGATCGCGCGCGGCGCTGCCGAAGATCCTCGCCGCGGCTCCGGCTTCCGAGCGGGCCAAGATCGAAGCGAACTACCGCAAGGTCTCCACGACTCCGCAGGGAACCTACGCGCTGATCGATTACGTGAACTTCAAAGGCGAGGGGATCAATGCCAGCGAGCGCTACAACGGCATGGGCTGGGGCCTGATGCAGGTTCTGGGCAACATGAAGGAAGTCCCCGCGGGTCCTGCGGCGGCATCGGAATTCGCGGCCTCGGCGAAGCGGATGCTTTCCCGCAGGGTCGCCAACGCCCCGGCCGCCCGCAACGAAGGGAAGTGGCTTCCCGGCTGGCACAACCGCTGCGATACCTACGCACGGCCTCTCTAACAAATGGAACCAGCGACGGTCACAGACCGACGCTGCATCTTTAAAAGGAGAAGGCGCGGACCCTTGCAGGTCCGCGCCTTTCTTAACCTCCTCAACGAGCTGGGTGCGGGTTGGCTCCCCCCGGACCCTTGCCGCACCCAAACTCGGATAAGGTTGCAATCAACATAGTCGGTTAGTCCTAGCTGACAAATATTTAAT
>DATLIO010000433.1:0-3530 GCA_035539355.1 Luteolibacter sp. | reverse complement strand
GTCTTTACTGGCCCTACCGCGCCGAAGATTTCAACCCCGCCACGGAATCACGGCGCGATGGGCCATCGCGCCCTACCGGCCTTCAACACAAAAAACGGCGGACCGTTGCCGGCCCGCCGTTTGAAATCGCGAATCGCGAGAAGGATCAGATGCCCTTCTTCACGACGTCCGTGAGGAGGTCGATGACGCGGTTGGAGTAGCCCCACTCGTTGTCATACCAGCTGACGAGCTTGAAGAACGTCGAGTTCAGCTCGATCGAGGAGCCGGCGTCGAAGATCGACGAGTGCGCGTCGTGGATGAAGTCGGTCGAAACCACTTCGTCTTCGGTGTAAGCGAGGATGCCCTTGAGGTAGGTCTCGGAAGCCTTCTTGAGGGCCGCCTTGATTTCCTTGAGGGAGGTTTCCTTGGTGGTCTTGACGGTGAGGTCGACGGCGGAAACGGTCGGCGTAGGAACGCGGAACGCCATGCCGGTCAGTTTGCCGGCGACTTCAGGGCAGACGAGAGCCACTGCTTTCGCGGCACCGGTGGTCGACGGGATGATGTTGATCGCCGCGGAACGGCCACCCTTCCAATCCTTCTTCGAAGGACCATCGACCGTTTTCTGGGTCGCGGTGTAGGAGTGGATCGTGGTCATGAGGCCTTCGGCGATGCCGAAACCTTCCTTGAGGAGGACGTGGACGATCGGAGCAAGGCAGTTGGTCGTGCAGCTTGCGTTCGAAATGATGTGATGCTTCGCAGGATCGTAGAGCTCGTCGTTGACGCCGACGACGAAGGTGCCGTCCTCGCCCTTCGCAGGAGCGGAGATGATGACCTTCTTGGCACCAGCGGCGATGTGGCCCTTGGCTTTTTCAGCTTCGGTGAAGAGACCGGTCGACTCGATGACGACATCGACGCCGAGTTCCTTCCAAGGCAGACCGTCCGGAGTGCGGGCGCTGACAACCTTGATCTCGTGGCCGTTGACGACGATGATGTCGTCTTCTTCGAGCTCAGGCTTCGACTTCTTCGAGGAAACGGTGCCGTTGAACTTGCCCTGCGTGGAATCGTATTTGAGCAGGTAGGCGAGGTTGTCCGCAGGAACGATGTCACCGACAGCGGCGACATTGAAAGTGGTTCCGAGGTGGCCTTGTTCGACGAGGGCACGGAAGACAAGGCGTCCGATGCGGCCGAATCCGTTGATGGCGATGGTAGTTGGCATGACTGTTAGGGAGCGGTGGAAGTGCCGGTAACGTCTGGATACTTCCGCCCGGCGGCGGAATTTTGCACCTCACACGAAATGCGTCAACTCTGTGAGTGGGAAAGATGAATCATTGTCAATCCAATATAATCCCACATAAACCCAATGAAAACCACTTCCAAAGGCGACCCAAGCCGCCCGTCGGGAACTGGATTCCTGTTAGCTCAGACCGCCTTTTCAATCACGGCATAGGCGCTGTGATTGTGGATCGATTCGAAATTCTCCACTTCGATCCGATACCAGGTGATCCGCTCGTCCTCGTTTGAAAATGCGGCGACGTTCCGGACGACATCCTCCACGAAAACGGGAGTGTCGTAGGCACGCTCGGTGACGGCTTTTTCGTCAGGACGTTTGAGAACGCTGTAAAGTTCGCAACTGGCTGATTTTTCAGCAATTGAGATCAATTCCTCGATCCCGATCGGCTCGGCGGACCGTACGGAATAAGTGATCGTTCCCCGCTGGTTGTGCGCGCCCCGTTCGCTGATGGCCTTGGAGCAAGGGCACAACGTCGAAACCGGGACGATGACGGTCAGGACAAAATCCGATCCGCCGGAAGCGTCCACATCGACGGAAAACCGGACTTCGTAGTCGACCAGGCCGGTTTTCCCCGAAATCGGTGCGGCTTTGGAAATGAAGAAAGGAAACTGGAACTCGACGAACGCCCGGGTCGCGGAAAGCCGGGAAAGCAGATCACGGGGAAGTTCTTCGACGGTTTTCACATCGAGGATCCCGCCTTGTTCATGAAGCGCCTCGACGAAGCGGCTCATGTGCGTGCCTTTGAGGTTCGCCGGCAGATCAACGGTCAGCGCGGCGGTCGCCACGGTCCGCTGGGTGCCGCCGTCCTTTTCCCGGACTTCGATGGGAAAACGCAGGCCTTTGATGCCAACACGGTCGATCGGGATCGCCCGATCATCGATTTCATTCTGGGTGTCAGTCAGTTCCGACATGGTGCGAAAAAACAAAAGAGCCCGCCCGGTTGCTCGGACAGGCTCCTCTTGGGAAAAATCAGGGAGTCCTTCCGATCAAGGAAGGAGATTGACCGCGCGGGATTGCTTGATCGCGCGGGTGATCTTGCGGTGCAGCTTGGCCGAAACACCGGTCACGCGGCGAGGAAGGATCTTGCCCGTCTCGGTCGTGAATTTGGTGAGGAGGTCCGGGTTGGTGTGGACGACCGCAGCGGCCGGAATGTCATGCCGGCGACGCGGCATCATGCGGTTCGCCTTACGGAAATTGATACGGCGCTGGACTGTTTTTGGCTCGGACATGAGATTAGCGGAGTTCGCGGTGAAGAGTGCGGCGCTTGAGGAAGTGATTGAACTTCACTTTTTCAAGACGACCCGGAGTGCGCAGACTTTTCTTGTTGCGCGTGGTGACGTAGCGGGACGTCGGGACACCTTCGGCTTTCGCTTCGGTGCATTCGAGGATGATGATGTCGCGTGGCATGGCTGGCGGAAATTCGGGGAGGCGGAGAATGCGTTAATCTTCGTCGTCGTCAAGAGAAACCGAATCGGAATCTTCATCATCCGACGTATTTCCTCCGCTGAAGCCGACTTCATTGGACGGACGGAAGCGGCGGTTGCCGTATTCTTTCTCCCATTGGGCCTGTTCTTCGACGGTCAGACGGGCGAAAGGAATCACTTCGAGGCGGGCCTGCGGAATCTTGCGGTTGGAAATTTCGCAGATGCCGTAGGTCCCGGTCTGGATGCGGCGGAGGGCCTGCTCGATCTCGTAAAGGGCGTCCTGCTCCTTCGCGAGAACGGAAAGGGCGAAATCACGGTCGTAGGCGTCGCTGCCCGCATCACCCTGGTGCATGCCGCTGCCGGATGCCTCGGACCCCTCGGGAGCGTTGCGGATGGTGTCGCGGGTCATGCCGGACATCGCATCGACAAGCTCATCGCGGAGGTCGAGAAGGCGTTGCTTCTGCTTGGTGACGAAAGCGGGAGAGTGGGATCCGTTGGTTCCGGTGGCAACCGGCTCGATCGGTTTCGGAGCGACGGCCTTCGGCGGCACGAAAGGAGGCTTCACCGGAGCTGGCGGCGCCGGGTAGTCGACCACCGTCGATTTGCCTTTGACCGGAGCGGCGGCAGGCTTTTTCGGCGCGGGGGCCGGAGCTTTCTTCTCCTCCACGATCACCGGAGCTTCGACGACAACCGGCTTTTTCGGCTCAGGGGCGGGCGCCTTCTGGACGGGAGCTTCCTTTTTCGCAGGCTTGGCCGCTGCCGGAGCGGGCTTCGCTTTCGGAGCTGCGGCGGCTTTGGCGGCCGGGGCGGGCTTTGTCTTGGGAGCAGGAGTGGCC
>DATLIO010000432.1:0-1778 GCA_035539355.1 Luteolibacter sp. | reverse complement strand
CTTCGGTGACGATCGGCGCGACGCCCTACACCTGCTCGAACATCACCTACTCGGGCCTCACACCGCTGTCCGGCATCACGCGGCCGGTCATTTCCTGCGGCTCAGGCCAGACGGAGGCGGATTTCCCTCCGGAGGTCAGCGGGAACCTCGCGCTCATCAAGCGCGGCACGAACACCTTCGCCGACAAGACGACCCGGGCGAAAGCGGCCGGCGCGGTCGGTGTGATCATTTACAACAACGTCGTCGACAACATCACATGGACGATGCTCTCCGCCGCACCCGACTGGTTGCCCGGGGTGCAGATCACGTTGGCCGACGGGGAGGCGATCCTCGCGTCGTTGCCCGCCACCGGAACGCTGGTGAATTACGCGGATCCCGCCAATGCCTACTCCGTCCAGAACGGAACTTCGATGGCGTGTCCGCATGTTTCGGGAGCCGTGGCATTCGCCGCGTGGAACTTCCCGAATGAAACAATGACCCAACGCATCAACCGCATCAGCAACAACACGACCGCGGTTGCATCACTTGCAGGGAAAATCCGCACCGGTGGCAGACTGGATCTGTTGAAAATCATCGATACCGACATCGATGGACTGCCCGACTGGTGGGAAACGGAGCAGTTCGGCAATCTCGCCCGCACCGGCGCGGAGGACACGGACGGCGATGGATTCACGAATCTCACGGAATTCCTCGCTTCATCGATTCCGACGTCCGGTTCCAGCCGTCTGGCGTTCAGTGATTTCCTGCCGGTGATCGGTTCCGGCAACAACCAGGTCACCCTGACTTTCCCGACCGTCGCCTACCGCCGCTATCAGGTGGAGTGGAGTGAAAACCTGCAACCGCCTTGGACACAGTTGGGCGCCACGGTCACCGGGAGCGGCTCGCCATTCCAGATCATCGACACCAACAGCTCGTCGAAGCGGTTCTACCGTCTGATCCTGTTGGACGACTGATCGAAATCTCCTCTTTCCGTCAGAAAAACAGCCCGCTAGACGTAGAGGCTGTTCCTGATGAAAACCCTCTTCCTCTTCCTCGCGTCCGCGCTTTTCGCAGCGGCTGATCCGATCACGGTCAAAGACCTTTCCTACTACGATGCCGCGGCGCTGGAAAAAGCGGACGACTACCAGAAATCCCAGTGCAAGCTGGATGTCCGCCATCCGGAAGGTGCGAAGGATCTGCCCGTCATCCTCTGGTTCCACGGCGGCGGACTGACCGGCGGGAAGAAATCGTTCCCCGCCTATCCGAACGAAAACGCCGTGCTGGTCGGCATCGGCTATCGTTTCGATCCTCCCGGGAAATTCCCGTGCTTCCTCGAGGACGCCGCCGCCGCCAGCGCGTGGGCTTTCAAGAACATCGCCAACTACGGCGGCGATCCGAAAAAGATCTTCATCAGCGGACACTCGGCCGGCGGGTATCTCGCGTTGATGGTCGGAATGGATCCCAAATGGCTCGCTCCCTATCAGATCTCGAACCAATCGTTCGCGGGCCTCGTTCCCGTCAGTGCCCAGGTCACGACGCATTTCCACGTGAAGAAACTCCGCGGTGACACCGGCGAAGCGCTGCGGCCGATCATTGACGAATACGCACCGCTTTACTTCGCTTCGAAAGATCTCCCTCCGATCTGCCTCATCACCGGTGACCGGAAGATCGAATACAAATCCCGCGTCGAGGAGAACGACCTCTTTGGCATCAGCCTGAAAAACCTCGGCCATCCTGCATCCGAATTCCACGAGCTTCCCGGTTTCGACCATGGAACGGTCGGCAAGGGGTCGATGCCC
>DATLIO010000431.1:0-5918 GCA_035539355.1 Luteolibacter sp. | reverse complement strand
GTTTCAAGGGTGACGAGCACATCGCCTTTCTTGACCGCATCGCCGTTCTTTTTGTGCCAGCGGGCGACATGGCGGAAGTGATCGATTCACCGGCGGCGGGGACTTTGACGTCGAGGGACATGAGTGGAGCGAGAGATGAGTGGGAGAAAAATTCGGTCGGTGATCAGACTTCGAAGGCGCGGGCGAGCAGCGCCTTCTGTTCGCGGTAGTGCATCGTCTTCGAGCCGGCAGCCGGGCTGGCGGCGCGGGTCCGGCCGGCGTAGCGGACCTTCTGGCCGACGACCTCTTCGAGGCGTGGGAAGATGAACGACCACGCGCCCATGTTGAGCGGTTCTTCCTGGCACCACACGAAGTGGGAGACGTTCGGATACTGGCCGATGATCGCCGCCACCATTTCCTTGTGGAATGGATAGAGCTGCTCGATCCGGATGATCGCCGCGTTCTCGATGTTGTGCTCCTGACGGTGCGCCATGAGGTCGTAGAACACCTTGCCGGAGCAGAAGATGATGCGGTTCACGTCCGCCGTGTTGTTGAAGACCTTGAGATCCGGCAGCACTTCCTGGAAGCAGGTGCCTTCGAGGAAGTCGTGTTCCTGCGAAACCGCTTCGGCGCGCGTGAGCAGGCTCTTCGGCGTCATCAGGATGAGCGGCTTGCGGATGTCGCGGCGCTTCTGGCGGCGCAGCGCGTGGAAATACTGGGCCGGTGTGGTGAAGTTTCCGACGATCAGGTTCTGCGCGGCGCAAAGCTGGAGGAAACGCTCGAGACGTGCACTGGAGTGTTCCGGGCCTTGGCCTTCGTAGCCGTGCGGCAGCAGCATCACGAGATCGCTCGGAGTCTGCCATTTCGATTCCGCGGAGGAAATGAACTGGTCGATGATGACCTGCGCGCCGTTCGAGAAGTCACCGAACTGGGCTTCCCACATCGTGAGCATGCTCGGATAGCCGAGCGAGTAACCGTAGTCGAAACCAAGGACGGCGAACTCGGAGAGGAAGGAATTGTAGACGCAGAACTTCGCCTGGTTGTCCGTGAGGTTCTCAAGCGGGATGTAACGCTCGCGGCTTTCGAAATCGTAGAACACCGCGTGGCGTTGCGAGAAGGTGCCGCGGCGGCAGTCCTGACCGGAAAGACGGACGGGATTTCCTTCCATCAGCAACGATCCCCATGCGAGGGACTCGGCGAACGCCCAGTCGATCGGACCCGCGTTCTGAAGTGCTTCCTCGCGACGTGGGATGAAGCGTTTTGCCAGCGTCGGGTGAAGGACGAAACCTTCCGGGAAGGAAGTGAGCACCTTGCCGATGTGCTGGAGTTTCTCGCGGTCGATGCCCGTCGAAACCGGAGCGTGGGAATAATCCCCCTGCTCGATCGCGGTCGATCCGCTGTAGATCGTGCGGTTTCCGGCCTCGGTCATTTCGACCATTTTCTTGTGGCCTTCTTCGAGACGATCCCAGATCGCCTGTTCGAGCGCGTCGGCGTCGACTTGGGAAAGCACGTTCTGCGAGACCAGCTGGCTCTTGTACATCTGGCCGAACGTTTCGCGGCCGGCGATTTTCTTGGAAATGATCGGCTGCGTGAATGCCGCCTGGTCCGCCTCGTTGTGGCCTTGGCGGCGGTAGCAATACATGTCGATGACGATGTCGCGGCCGAACTTCTGGCGGAACTCGAGGGCGAAACGGGATGCCCAGTAGAGTTCCATCGGTGCCTCGCCGTTCACATGGAGAATCGGCGCATCGACCAATTTCGCGACGTCGGTCGCGTAGGATGACGAACGCGCGTCGGCCGGCGAAGTGGTGAATCCGATCTGGTTGTTGATGACCAGGTGGATCGTGCCACCGGTGCGATAGCCCGGAAGCTGGGAAAGGTTGAGCACCTCAGCAACGGAACCTTGTCCGGCGAAAGCGGCGTCACCGTGGATGAGGATCGGCAGGACGCGCTTGCGGTCGGTCGCGACGCCGTCATCACCGAGGATGCGCTGGCGGGCGCGGGCCTTGCCTTCGACCACCGCGGTGACGGCTTCGAGGTGGGATGGGTTCGCAGCGAGACTGACGCGGACTTTTCCGTCGGCCAGTTCGCGGACGCTCTCGTAACCGAGGTGGTATTTCACGTCGCCGTCACCCGCCACGAGGTCGGGAACGTAGTTCGGCGTGAATTCGTAGAGGATCGTCGTCAGCGATTTGCGGACGAAGTTCGCGAGGATGTTGAGGCGGCCGCGGTGGGCCATGCCCATCTCGATTTCAAGGACGCCTTGGGCCGGACAATGTTCGAGGATCGCGTTGAGCACGACCATCGCGCCTTCACCGCCTTCGAGCGAGAAGCGCTTCTCACCGATGAATTTCTTGCCCAGGAAATTTTCGAAAGCCTCGGCTTCCAACACCCAGCGCAGCGAGTTGACCTTGCGCTCGGCGGTTTCGATCTTGTTCGTCGCATGCAGCTCGATCCGTTCGCGCAGCCAGTGGCGGACGGTCGTGTTGTGGATGTGCATGAATTCGAAGCCGATGAGGCCGCAATACGTCGCCTCGAGGGCCGTCACCATGTGGCGCAGCTTCATCTTGTCGCCGTGGCGGAACCACTGGGTCGAGGCTTCGCGCTCGATGTCGGCTTCGGAAAAACCGAACTGATCCAGACGGAGGCGCGGATTTTTCTCCGGGGTGTCTTCGAGGGGGTTGATGTGGGCCTGGGTGTGGCCGAGCGTCCGGTAATTATAAACCAGGCTCACGACCTTGCCGTAAAATGCCAGATCGGCGTCCGAAGCGGTGCCCGGAGTCGCTGCCGGAGCGGCGCTTTCCTCACGGCGTTTCGTCTGGGCGGCACCCAGCTCGAAACCTTCGAAAAACGCGGACCAGGTGGGCTCTACCGAGCGAGGATCTTCACACCATTGGGCATACTTTGCATCCAACAAATCCGCGTTGAGGCGGGGCGATACCGAGGAGTTCATGAGCGATGGGTCAGATTCGGCGGACCGCCTTCGGAAATTTCCCGCTTGGCCCGCCACGCACAACGCTTAGTTAAGGGGTCGTCCCCGCCGCGTCAACCGCGCAGGCGTGATTTTCATCACTCATTCGGAGCGAAAATTTTCATGATCGAAGTCCATCAGTTGAGCAAACGCTTTGCCCGCCACGAAGCCGTCAAAGGTATCTCGTTCTCAGTCGCCAAGGGAGAAATCGTCGGCTTCCTGGGACCCAACGGAGCGGGAAAAACGACCACACTCCGGATGATCACCGGCTATCTCCCCCCCACATCCGGCACCGCGTCGGTCGCCGGATTCGATATTTTCCGCCAATCCATCGAGGCACGGCGGAAAATCGGCTACATGCCGGAAAACGTCCCGCTTTACGAGGACATGCGCGTCCGGGAATACCTGAAATTCCGCGCCCAGCTCAAAGGACTCGGTGGCAGCGACACCCGCCGCCGTCTGGGCGACGTGATCGAGACCTGCGGACTCGAAAGCGTCCGCCGCAAGATGATCAAGACGCTTTCCAAAGGCTACCGCCAGCGGGTCGGCCTCGCCGACGCCCTCATCCACGAGCCGGAACTGCTGATTCTCGACGAACCGACCAACGGCCTCGATCCCAACCAGATCCGTCAGATCCGGACCCTGATCAAACGCCTCGCGGAGAACCACACGGTCCTCGTCTCCACCCACATCCTTTCCGAGGTCGAAATGACCTGCAGCCGCGTCATCATCATCGATGGCGGGATAATCAAAGCCGCGGACACCCCGGCAAACCTCATTTCGACGATGCGCGCCGCCGGCCGTGTCCAGGTCGAACTCCAGGCCGACGCCGAAGTCGCCGGCCCCGCCATCTCACGGCTCGACCGGGTGAAAAAGGTCAGCCCCGAGCCTCTCGAGGACGGTTGGGTGAAATTCACCGTATGGGTCGATTCCGGCACCGACGCCCGCGAGCGCATCCACAACCTCGTCTCGCAATACGGCTGGCCCTGCCGCTCGCTTTTCCGCCACGAAGCGACGCTGGAAGACGTGTTCGTCGAGCTGACCCGGAAGGATTGATCAGGGATTTCCCCACCGCGAATATTTCGGCAGCCCGACGCAGTCACGCATGCTGAAGGAAAGCTGGAACCGCCTTTCCCGGCCGCCCACCTCCCGGCACTCGTAGAAATACATCGTTCCCGGCTCCTGGATCCGCTTCACCGCCTTGCCGACCTTCACCCGCGCGCCCTTCCGTAGGACTTCCGAACGCGGATCGGAGGAATCCGTCCGACCGTCGAGCTCCCTGGCATTGTAATAGCCGGGGTAAATCCGGAACAACTCGATGTCACGGGTGAGTGTCCTCACCTCCCCGCCCCGGCCTTCGACTCCGTCGCCGGGCACCGTGGGAAGTTTCACCCAGCAGCCGGTCAGAGCTAACAATAAGGTTAGTGGCAGTATTTTCTTCATCGCGTTCCTCGTAATGAAATGAAATTCCCACTTTCCGGCGATCGATAAATCCGATCCGATCCGATAAGAACGCGTTTTCCCGCCACGATTTGCTAATCCGCTTTCATAAGTAAGAGAAGCCCATGTCCATCCGACCTCTCCTTTTGTTGTTCCCGGCGATCGCCGCCGCCGCCCCGGAAACCTATCCCGCCGTCAACGGCCTCACCCGCACGCTCGTCGCGAAGGAGCCGCTGTTGAAAAATCCCGTCTCTGTCAGCGTCGATGTCGACGGCACGGTCTACGTGACCGAAACCGCCCGCCGCAAGGCCGCCGACCTCGACATCCGGGAGTTGATGCCGTGGGTGAAGGACGACCTTTCCCACACCTCCGTGGAGGAAAAACTGGAGTTCTTCAAAAAGGAACTGGTCCCCGGAAAATTCGACAAACACGCGTCGCTCAAGGACCACAACAAGGACGGCAAGGTCGACATCAACGATCTCACCGCCGTCACCGAGAAAATCATCAGGTTCACCGACAAGGACGGCGACGGCGTGATGGACGCTTCGAACACGTTCGCCGAGGATTTCAACACGCCGGTCACCGGCATCGCGGCGGGTGTCTTCGCCTGGCGAGGTGACGTTTATTCCACGATCGCTCCGGACGTCTGGAAACTCCGCGACACCGATGGCGACGGCAAAGCCGACAAACGCGAATCGATCGCCCATGGTTTCGGCCTGCACATCGCCTACGCCGGCCACGACATGCACGGCCTCACCTGGGGCCCCGATGGCAAGCTCTACTGGTCGATCGGCGACAAGGGCACGAACGTCATGTCGAAGGAAGGCAAACGCTGGTTCGCCCCGCACGAAGGCGCGGTGCTCCGCTGCAATCCCGACGGCACCGGTTTCGAGATTTTCGCCCGCGGACTCCGCAACCCGCAGGAAATCGCTTTCGACGATCACGGCAACCTCTTCAGCGTCGACAACGACGCCGACAAAAAGGGCGAGCGCGAACGGTTCGTCTACATCACGGAGAATTCGGACACCGGCTGGCGCTGCTACTATCAATACCGTAAGGACGCCTACGATCCGTGGATGAAGGAATCCATTTCCATCCCCACCGGACCGAACCAGCCCGCCTACATCACACCGCCTCTCGCCAGTTACGGCGACGGCCCGGCCGGCTTCGCCTACAACCCCGGCGGCGCGCTCAACGACCGCTACAAAGGCTCGTTCTTCCTCAGCGAATTCCCGAAAGGCGAACTGCAGTCGTTCAAGGTCGAGGAAGACGGCGCTTCGTTCAAGATGACCGACGCCCACACGGTCGTGAAAGGTCCGATGCTCATCGGCATCAATTTCGGACCGGACGGCGCGCTCTACGCCGCCGACTGGGCGGGCGGTTATCCGCTCAAGGAAAAAGGCTCCGTCTGGAAACTCGACGACACCACCCAGACCGGCGCGGCCATCCGCAAGGAAGTCGCCGCTTTCCTGAAAAAAGGCCCGGCGGATGTCTCCCTCCCGGAACTCACCGCCCGCCTTTCTCACAC